>DASTUU010000122.1:0-1417 GCA_035759485.1 Nitrososphaeraceae archaeon | reverse complement strand
TATGCAAAGTGGGATAAAAGACATTGGTTTACCCGTGTATTAATAGGTAAATTGGGTTAGGTAGGTTTCGACTGAGTATATGGAATTTTAACTTGGGCTATAATTTATAAAAACTTTAAATGTCGAGGAAATATAGCGGTTACAATGGACTATAAGAAAGTATACGAAGAAATTATGAATTTTGATCCAAAGATTAGATTAGTGACCATCTGTGATCTTGACGGCAAAATAAAGTATTCTGATCATCGTCAAGGAGTGACTAACTTACTGACACCAGAAGAAAGCAAAAAATCACTTGATTTGGCTATTAAGGCGTGGAAGGTACGCAGCGAACTTGCACCAAAAATAGGAAAGGGAAAATACGTATTAGCAGAATATGAAAAGATAAAACGTATCACTATGCCATTAGGGAACGACCATGTTCTCTATATCACTACAGAAGTAGAGGCTGATGACAGAGGGATAATTGATAAGGTTAGAAGGCTAAATTTATAGTTAGCCGCAAGGAAGGCCCGTTTCCTTCTCCTTCATCGTTATCGCTAGAGTCTGACTCTTCTGGTGGGGTTGGTGGTGTTTCTTCAGGTGGTGGGTTATCATCCCCTCACTCTCCCTCCTATACCTTATAGCTATTACTTATAATGCTAGCAACTTCTCCGTTATTGGTTCGTTCCCATGGTTTGTCGTAATATATGTGAGAGAATATACTCCAAAATAGTGGTTGGAGAGTCACATTATTTGGTTGGTAAGAAATATTGCAGAAGATGTGAGTGCTACTTTATCACCAAGAAAGTCTTTTGTCAATGTTGTGGAATGCAGCTAAGAGGTAGTCCAACAGAAAGAGAACTCAAGGAAAAAATGAGAGCTAAGAAAAAACCGATTACTGTATTATAACTATAGGTGTCAACACTTTATCTGAAGTTCGTAGATAGACTATTTGTTCTCTTTGACCTAATCAGAAATCTGTTTTGTGGCTATACTCTTGTTATCTATTCTCCTGACTAGGCATCATTATATTTACTCCATAGTTTTCATGTGCTATTCTTACAATTTTAGTAATATCAATAGTATTAATAGATGGAGGAAAAAAAGTCTCCTCATTCTCTATAGGTATTCCTACCTCTGCAAAGAAATTTTCAAACCCTGCTGGTATTATTGTAAACAGTAATCGTCCTGTACTATTTCCTATGTTCTTGTAGGTATGAGGAATTCCTATTTTGAGATGCAAGAATGCTCCTGATTTTGCCATTGTGTTGTCATCTCCATATTGAAATGAGAATTCTTCATCAATAACGTAGAAACCCTCTGTCTCTTTAGTATGCGAGTGAAGAGGTGGTCTACTCCCTGGAGGAGATGATATTTCTAATACTGCATATTTTCCATCTGTTTCTGCTCCTTCAATACGAAATGTATATGTATC
>DASTUU010000121.1:0-4403 GCA_035759485.1 Nitrososphaeraceae archaeon | reverse complement strand
ATCTAAAGAACAGCAAAGCAATGAGGAACTTCAAAAACAAGAAAAAATAAGAGCCAATGAGTTAGCTAAGATTTTGAACAAGAAATTAATGGATGAATGTTTTTCATTTGCAAAAGAAATTACAAAGAATAGTTTTAATGCAGTGAAAACTAGCAAAATGTTAATCAACAAAGGAATGGATGCTGACATTAATACAGGTTTACGCCTAGAAATTTATGGCTGGGCATTATGTTTTGCACATGAAGACAGGAAAAAAATGATGTCATCATTTTTGAATAAAGGAAAGAAGTAAAAAGCAAAACAAGGTAACTATCCCCCACTCCTTGTACATTAACTTGTTTTTATTACTCTGGCACCATTACTTGCATGGCTGATAAAAGTCCTACTTTTTATACTTGCTTCATTAAACCCAACGGCCATTGCTTTTGCCACACGCTTTGCATCTCTCGTAGTTTTTAAAAATGAAATCATAGAGGGACCTGCACCACTTATTGTTACGGCAAGGGACCCGGCTTCTAAAGCATTCCTTTTTACTGCATCATAACCTGGGATTAGATCTCTTCTTGCGGGTTCTACAATTACATCACGAATTCCTCTTGCCATCATGGCTGTATCCTTGAGAATAAATCCTGCCACAACCGTACTTGCATTGGATAATGTGACAACAACATTACTGAGTGGTACTTCTGTGGGTAGAATACTTCTGGCTATCCCTGTCTTCCCTTTTGGAACGCTAATCAATGGAACTGCTATAACAAGTACGAGGTCTTCTGGCGGTTCTATTCTAATAAATTCTAGCTCGGGACTGGTTCGCACTATAACGAATCCGCCTAAGACTGAGGCAGACACATTATCATAATGCTTTACCCCTGCACTTGCGATCTCTCCTTCAGCAGCATATTCTATCAATTCTGGCTTCTCAATGCTCAAATCAAAAAGCTTGTCAAAGGCGATAGCAGCCGCAGCAGCAGATGCTGCACTACTGCCCATTCCAAGTCCTACTGGCACCCCTTTATAGATATTGACATCTAGGTCATTGTCTATACCAAAATCATTTGACATTTTTTTTATTACTAATCCTGCAGAGTTGGATTCTAATTTGGATGGGACAATATTGCTACTATTGTTATTCTCTCCTGTAACTCTAATGGTTATACGATTTGATCTGGTTGGCATTCTAGATAGTATGACCTTGTCCTGAAAGGCATCCAGCCCAAGTCCGAATACATCATAACCAGGACCTATGTTTGCTGTAGAAGATGGTGCATATGCAATACATGTTGATAAGAATTCTGATTTTCCCACAGTCAACCATTAGCCTCCTCTCCTTGATTAAGGATTCTGGATAGAGCCGCAGATAGGGTAACTATACCATTCATCGTGAGGCTCGAAACCGCTATGACCCCTTCTAAAAATCCACCTGCACTTAGGCTTTTTACAAGTTCTTTGCATAGAAATGAATATTCAGAATTCTTTTCATTATCAAGAGCGGATTCCAATGATACCGTCGATGCTGACCATCCAAGTACATCACGTAATTTTTCAATAATTAAATCCGTTTTGGTAAGAACGCTAACCTGTGGAGTCTTTAGTCTTAATTTGATCGAAGAAGCCAATAAAGATATTGAAACATAGTTGATGGGGGAGGACACGAGCATGCCATCAAAAATGAATATAGTAGCTTTGTTATCTGACTGAAAATGCGATACAAAGTAGGGTCCACTTTCTCTGAATCCAAATAATTCGATTTGCCCTGGCGTATCCACTAATACATAATCAGCATTTAAACTGTTAACTTCATTTTGAATCTCATCTAATCTTGTTGCAATCAGATCACTAGCCATCACCAAGGCACCGTTGGGGCCCAATTGATAGCTGCTCATTAACTCATTAATGTCAATGTAGTTTCTGACATCTACATCTGGTTCATACGGCAGATCTACTGTCCCCGGGTCGAGGTTAAGACCAATTGCAAACGAATTTCGATCTTTGTACCATTGCAGTAGTTTAGAGGTAAGGAGCGACTTTCCTGATCCCGCTGTACCTGTAATAAATATAGTATGCATTAATGTTGAGATTAATCCTTGTTATTTATTATATCATTTTCTAACTAACATGACAATCAGTTAATAAATGATCCTATTACGAACATGAACTCTCACTAACTTCTTTTTAAAGATAATACGTTAGGGGCTGTTTCAATTAATGTAATACTAAATTCTTATTTAAGAAGTCTAGGGTCGGATTATATACAGCTGGACTATATTATAATCCTTATGGCCACTTAGAGTTTGAGTCAAGTACTTTTTTGTCTAATCATTTCCTTGTCCTTCAATCACCATCAAGGTCAGGGTTGACTTTATTTTTTCGATACGTCTCAAATGCCACGTTATAGTCTCTTTTAGAGCGTCAATCGTTTCTGCATTTACCTTCACAAGTATATCATATGCACCGTATACCCCTGTGGCTTCAACTATACCAGGTAGTCTGTTAAGTTCATTAATAATCTCATCTTCATAACCTAAGTCACAATTTATTAAAACGTATGCTGTTGGCATTAATATACTATATTTGTATCAGTGTACCGGATATAAACCCCACGCATAATTCGACGTGTATAGTTCGCTTCTAGTGCTTTGCTTTTTGTTAAAGAAAAAGTTTATGACCGGAGGGGTAACGTCTCATGTATATTTCAAGAATAGGGGATGACTACTATTAACAGCTTCCATTAATTATTATATGACTCGTTTCATTAGAGTTAATGACCATTATTGAACTGGCGACTGCTAGCAATACCTGCAAGTATCGTGCCTTTGATACTTATGCTCTTATTTACACATATATCACCTAAAGATATATTCGCAGTAGGCGCAATACCATTTGTAATCTCATGTGCGTCAGTAATGGGAAGAATCATGCTGCAAGCTTTTCGTTTTAAGTATTTCATTAGAGAGTTCATCGGCCGTGACATTAGCTCTACTACTGACACAATATCTGCACGTTTAGCTGGTGAATTTGTAACACAGACTACTCCATCCTATGTTGGTGGAGAGCTAGTAAGGATTGCATGGTTGACGAGAAAAGGTGTACCAGCTGGCAAGGCAGCATGGTTAGCTACAATGGAAATAATCGCTGATGTGTTAGTAGGAACAATGCTTGGATTTATTGCAGGAGCAGTAGCAATTTACAATGGTGCTAGTTTTATTGGGATTATAGTTATATTAATTGCGATTCCTACATTTGTTTTCTGGTTAGTGTTAATCATTTTTTCTGCAAAGTACACACTACGTCTGCCGTCCTTTTCGTTAGCATTAGTACAAAAGTTTGTTGCAAAACAAAGAGCAGACCGTATAGTAAATTCGGTCAACGATGCCATAGCCGATTTATGCAAAATGAGCAGGGATAATTTTAACTCTGCTAAATCTATTAAAATCTTTGCTGCCGGAATAGCTATAACCTTTGTTGCATTTATCTGTCAAGGCCTTTCATTTATGGTTTTGGCAAATGCAGTAGGATCTGATATTGGTTTATTTGATTCTTTAATGGCTACATCTGCATCTACTGTATTAGCCACCTTGCCCATCACGATAGGTGGATCAGGCCTAGCAGAACTTGGACTATGGGCCTACGTCTCAGACCTAAACAGTATCCCAGATTTAGATGACGTCCTGAAGGACTCACAATTGAGTGTAATTATAGTATGGAGGATTGCCTCATATCATGTTCCTTTGGTAATCATGTGGGTAGCATTAATGAAAACAATAGGAAAAGCTCCACTTAGAAATACCAGAACTTCTCCATATTTGGCATCCGAAAAAGAAGACAATGACATTTCTTCTGCATCTCCGTATGACCAAAATTCGAAAGTTGATAGATCTGACAATTCTAAATGACAAAAGGCTCATGTTGATACAACTAAGTGCATGTCTTAATATGAACTAGATTAAGCCGCTTATAGTCGATATTGTCCCTACTCCTCGCCATTACTTCCGTTCTCTCCTTCAGAGGGTAGTGATGCAGTGGAAACGTCTGACTCAACATCCATAAGCTGGATTTCTTGTAACTCAAATCTATAGATCGCATCCATTTGAAGAGAAAATTTAGATCTTAATAATTCAATGAGTTGGGGACTTAAATTACCCCTAAAAATCTTAATCCTAAATTCATAAACAACTCCTTTCATAAAATCATTCATGGATATGGATGTAGGAATATCCACACCTTCAATAATTGTTCTACCATCATGCAAAGCTTCATAGAGCTGGATATCGATTTTTGATTGTTCTTTGTAAATATCAAGAATATAGCCTGTCCTAACTAGGATCTCTGGTTGCCCAAATTGCACAGTTTTGATCTCATCCTCTGCCCATTTAGGCAGAGCCTCCTCTGTTGTCTTGTCTGTT
>DASTUU010000120.1:0-10229 GCA_035759485.1 Nitrososphaeraceae archaeon | reverse complement strand
TCCATTTATGGAGAAAATTGATGTCGACCAAAATAGAATAACGATTAAGGATAATAAGAGAAATAGGATCGCGGAAGTTTTTCTCAAGGATGATCACTTGCGCTGTTCACTTGATGAAAATGCCGATTGTGCTCATATAGGCTTTGTGTACTCATTACCCGAATTCTATAACATTATTTCTGCCAAAGGCATAAGAATCTCTCGGCCTTCTTTTAAGCATGCCAGGACTAAGGGCAGCGCCTTTGTCTGACATTTTTGGTAGGTTTCCAACAGATATCGAACAATTCCCGGTATCAAGTGGAGGGAGTGGGATTCGAACCCACGAACCACTAAAGGACGGGATCACACAATAACAATTCGTTTTTAATCTTGAGTCCTGCGCGTTTGACCAGGCTTCGCTATCCCTCCTGTATGTTCTTCTATCAAATTCCTTATTTCATCCTTGCGTTGACAGTTAATACAGTAATTTCCATATCCTGATCTATAATATAGTGAATAAGATTTCATACAAGACAGATTAGCTGTTATATTTAGTTCAAATTTCGGAACACAAACTCTTTTTAAGATCTATTCGTATTAGGAAGCCATTAACCGTTGTCGTTAATTACAGAAGATTATTATTCCAACGATATATAGTTACTACAAGAATGAAGATTAATGAGTTAAAGCCAGGGATGCGTGGAATAACTATAGAAGGGAAGGTTGAAAGTATAGCAGATGCAAGAAGTGTCAATCTGAGAACAGGTGGAACAGCCCAAGTTGCCGACGCGGTTCTTTCGGATGAAACAGGACGTATTAAGCTTTCGTTATGGGACGAGCAGCTAAACATGGTAAGAGAGGGTGACCAAGTTTATGTGGAAAATGGCTATACCCAGGAGTTCAGGGGTGAAACTAGTCTAAATGTTGGAAGATACGGCAAATTGAAGAAGCTATAATAAAATCGATTCGCCCACTCAATTCTTTCAGTCCATCACCCAAGCCCGATTTACCACAATTGACAATCGAAACTCAAGCTTGTATATTACAATTGAGACCATCGCGTCGCTGTTGAAGTACAATCTATTATTATCTAGTTTAGCTAATATAGCCTGTGTTCGATGACCTATTTTGAGCCGAGGGTTCCAGAATTCTTCCTGTCCTACCAGCTATCTGCTGCTCAATACTTTGTATAAGAGCTTCGGTATCTTTTGCTCGCTTTTCCAAATTTGTCATATCGACCTTCATCCCAATCAGTGAGAGTACGGTTTCCAAGAGAGATTTGGATGACTTTGCGTCCACAACATAACCTGATGTTTCTCCTAGTAGACAAATCCCTTTCAATCCGCGCATCTTAGCAATTCCAATCATAATACCATTCATTCCAGTGATGCTGCCACCATCCATAGCTAGGACCCCCTTTTCCTGAAATGTTTTCACGGTATCTATGTCAGTTGCCGTTCCAAATATCCTAGGTTTATCGATAAAAACCCCAGTGATATATGCAGCAAGAGTAAAGACCTGTCGAGGATTAAATTTAGCTGCAATATTCAAAATCTCCTCTGCGAGAAAGTATTCCGAATCAGGATTCGCAGGTTGAGAATCGCCTGTTAACAGAAGCAAGGAAACAGGATTGGGTCCAGTACCTTCAAAATAGAAAATACTATTCTTTATTAATTCGGCTGTTCCATCAGTTTTTATAAGGATTTGAGGAGGAAATGAGGTTGAATAGATATCGGCGATATGTTTCGCTCTCAATTCTTGTATCAGATGGTCTACAGCCAATTTTCCAACGAACCCGCTGCCAGGGAAACCACAAATCAATAAAGCGCTCTGTAATTGCGGAACTGTTTCTTGTGAGAATACTACGCTTATTCCATGTCTTGAAAAGACCACATCTTTTAAGTCAATAGGAGCGCTTTAAAACCTTACTAGTGTAAACGTGGTCCTAAGCAGAGCAGCTGTTAAACTGGGGGTCGTTTATTCAATAAAGGCCATGATAGCCATTAGTAAAAGCGCTCTAAAAATAGGTTACGATGTCCATTGAAGAAACTATAAAGTAAACAATATGGGACTTAGTACCACTTAAATCAAAGTTTTCTAGAAGATCTTTCAGCATTTTAGACCTGGCATAACTCCATAAACTTTTTCAGTAATAGTAAGTGCAGTTTGTTTGAGCAAACTCTCAATCTTATTGATAGAGCACTTCGTTTCCTTTGTTGGGTCTAGTAAAGTATCCCAACCAAAACTAGATTAAGAACTAAACCATGTAAATACCCATAAGACAAATATGAAAAGGCTTTTTCTTGGAAAGGTAAAGCAGATAGGGGTCATATCAATCATTTCCATTGTAATCCTTTCCTATGGGCTATTTTTTTATGTACAGGGCATTACTGAAAACAATGTCAGAAATAGCCTTTTCGAACAGCAAAAAGACCGTCAGCTCGAGTCTGTTAGGAGTATTTCGCAAAATATAGAATCTGACATTGATCTTGTAATGCTAATGCTTAATGGTTTAGCCAATTCTTTTTACTTTCAGCAAGAAAAACTTTATAGTGATGCTGCGAAACAACTTATGGAAGAAAAATATCAACAATTTAGTACAATAGTCGACAGATTATTTGTTCTGGACAAGAAGGACATTGTAACCCTAAGTATAACCCAAAAAGGTTCCGAGACATTTGTAGGCAATGATTTGTCTCTAAGAGAATGGGTAAGCGAAACTAAAAATACGTTGAAACCAGTTTTCTCTAATGGATTCGAAAGACAGGGAATTTACACAATTTTTATCACTCATCCGATAATTAATAGGGATTCCAATGAGTATATCGGAATGGTGGTAACATCAATTCCCACAGTAAAATTTTTCTCTCATTACGGAAATATAATAGATAGTAGCACCCCGTACTTGGTAGCATACGATAAAAATGGTATTATATTGGCAAATGGTGTTAATAATGCCCTAGTAGGTGAGAGCTTCTTTGATGCAACAACGCAGAACTTTATCAAGAACAACCCTACACTAAATAATTTAACCAGAGGCTTATTGTCGGGTAACTCTGGTCACGGGGTATATAATTATGGGAGTGGCGAACGATTAACCACCCAGTCAGCCATATTTATTGATGGTATCCCCATATTTTCAATTCAACTTGTGATGCCTAGCGCCGAAATCTACACGCAAATTAATCAAGTTCTATTTACAGAAAGAATGAAGATGTTCTCTCTGTTAGCCGGTACTAGTGCTGCAGTTGTTGTACTCATAGTATTTCTTATCAAATGGAGTGGCAGTCTAGATGCCGAGGTAAGGAGAAGAACGGCAGAGCTGAAAGAATCAAACAAACGCCTCGCTCTTGCCAATGAACAACTAAAGACTCAAGAAAGGATGCAGAAAGAATTTATAAATGTCGCGGCCCATGAGCTTAGAACTCCCATCCAGCCTATACTAGGATTATCTGAGATCCTTCGTTCGAGACTAACGAAAGGGCCGGAATGGCAAGGACGCGATTTATTAGACATCATAATTAGAAATGCAAAGAGATTACAGAGACTGGCTGAAGATATACTTGATGTTACTAGAATCGAAAGTCAGTCAATGAAACTGAAAAAGGAGCGTTTTAGTCTGAATCGGCTCATTTCACAAATTGTAGAGGATCGCAGGAAGCAGATTTCGAAGGCTGATTCCGATCCAGCGTCCGTAAATGGCGATATGGGAATAGAGTTAGCCTTTGTACCCCAAATAGATAGTGTATTTATCGAAGCAGATAAGAGTAGAATCTCGCAAGTTATTTCTAATCTACTGAGTAATGCGATCAAATTTACCATACAGGAGGGAAAAGAAGGAGAAAAACATGATAAAACTATATTGGTCACAATAGACAAGGATGACCCGCACAACGAGGCGATTGTTAGTATAAGAGACGCTGGGATTGGCATCGATTCGGAGATATTTCCGAGACTTTTTTCTAAATTCGCTTCAAAGTCATTTGAAGGAACAGGATTAGGGCTATTTATTTCAAAAAGTATCATTGAGGCTCATGGGGGAAAGATATGGGCTGAGAATAACGCGACTAATAGTTATAGAGATGGAGGGGCTACATTTAGATTTAGTTTAGCTTTAAGCCACGCGAAACATCAAGATATACATGCAACAATTGATACCTGAACATCACGAGATTCCTATTGGGACGCTAACACAAGCAGTAATTGTTGTCATTATGAGGTACATTTACGGTCATCAGACAATTGAATTTGTTCCAGAACTTGTGCTCGTATATATGGCAAGGGAGTAGATCTTTTTTTCTTTAATATGCGTCGTATTGCAAGTAATACCAAAGATTTTAAGCTCTTTTTTGTTAACAAAGTTAGAACCATCTTATTCAGGAGATATTACCTTGCTGTCAAAATAAGTAAACTAGTGCGGCGCCTTAGTTGGTTGTCCAGTGTTTTGGCACTTTTGTAATTCAGGGAAGTCAAGTCATTATCAACGAGATCACTACGTACATAATTAAACTAACTCAACAATAACTCAGGGATCTTGACAGTACAGGCAAAAGGATGAGCTCTCAAGTAACAATTAATATATATCACATAAAAATGTACTTTTTTCTCTGCCATGTAGCAAGAATTCGAGTCTAAAATATGAAAACTGAATCCATTTTACGCTATATAGCCAGAACTCCCAATAGTCACCTATTAGACGAGAGTCAAATCCATATTTTGCATACCCGACCAAAGAGTTCACTTATAGGTTTATGTATTGTCGAGGATGAAAATGACTTATAAAATAGCCTTTTGATTTGTTTTTGATTAATTGATCGATAGGCATTGCAGCACTACTCAATGGATACAACCAGGCATTCAATAATGGTTCTCGATATTGTTCATAATGTCTCAATGAGTTAGCGAGTTAGACTGGTTCCTTGCGTCTCAAAACCGCCGCAGGACTTTTGGTTTCAGAAGCTCAGGATGGGCTTTAAGTCTTTCAATGAGGGATAATAATCTCTTTATATCATCGGGTAATTTTCCCCCTAGAGAGTAAACATTGGAAGCATGATTTGCCCTAAATATTATTGACCTTTGCGGATTCATTGTGGATACAAGTCGTTCTAATTCGTCAAGGACTTGGTAATCTGTAAGAGGAATAAACGGCTCAGCAAATTTACTCAGAAACTCCTGGTGTACGCCTTCTTCTAATTGTAGATTCAAAGCCGCTAGGTAATCTGGAGACACAAGGCTCACAAGCCTAGCGGTATCATCAATATGTTGCGTTGTATAGGTCCTTCCGCCAATCCCCAGGATGACCATACAAGACAGGATATATTCGTGGATTTGGGCCTTTTGACATGCTTGGATAATTCCTCTGCTTGTCGCGCCTTTTGTGACTTTTTTTAAGAGGAGATCACTCCCAGTTTCAATCCCCAAATAAAGCATTGTTAGCCCAGCATATCTGAGTCTATCTAGGTCTTTGTCATCTTTTTGAAGCAAATTCTTAGGCATAGTATAGGATGCAACTCGTTCCAAACGGACAAACTTGAGATAGAGATACTCTATTATCTTGGTAAGTTTATCCGTCGGGAGGTTTAATGCATCCCCATCTGCTAAAAATATTCTCCGAGTCTCGGGATATGCATTAGAGGCAAAATCTACCTCAGCCTTAATTTCTTCCCATCGTCTCTCTTGATATTCTTTTGTTCTATACATATTACAAAATGAACATTTATTAAAAGAGCAACCAAGAGTAACTTGTAATATTAGGGAATTAGCTTCAGATGGAGGCCGATAGAGAGGATAGTCGTATTCAATTTCCAATATATTTTACTATTGCTATTATAACAAATATTATATAAGTTACACGGGCCCACCCCAATAGCAGTATGATCTGACAGCTACCTATTAGGACAAATATATAGAAACAAAGGCGTTATAGGATAAATATATTGGGTCAGTTCGTCGCGAGATCTTCATCGCTTGTAACTCAGTCTGGAGCAGCATTATGTTACCTCATCCCCTAGTCTATACAAACGCTTAAGCTATTATTAATATGTAAGGAAATAACCCTCAATAGCGTGTTTAAATCTTTCGAAATAAAAGAACTCGACAATATATATCATTTAATGTCTAAGGTAGGATTCCCAGTATAGAAACGGTGGTTTGCTAAGGATGCTCTTCTAATTTTGGATGCCCCTTATGAAGTAAGTACGTTCTAGAAGATACCTATATTAATAATCGTGTTAAATATTGTATGTCATAATCTTTTATGTCGAAAAAAATACGTGTTGCTATAGCGGGGGTTGGGAATTGCGCCTCTGCTCTTGTCCAAGGCATCAGCTACTATGTTAAAAATAAAAATGACTCCATAGGGTTGACTGCTTTCAACCTCGGCGGGTTTGAACCGGGGGACATTGAGTTTGTTGCGGCCTTTGATGTAGTGGATTCGAAGGTGAATAGAGACCTTTCGGAGGCCGTGTTTGCTCCACCTAATAACACTATAAAAATCTCTGACGTGAATAAGCTGGATGTTCCAGTAAAGAAAGGAGAAGTATTAGATGGTGTTGGGAGACATTATAGTGAAAAGGTTAGGATATCAGATGAATCTGCAGTTAATGTAGCAAAGGCCCTGGCTGAATCTAAGGCTGATCTCCTCTTGAATTATTTGCCTGTGGGTAGTAGACTTGCTACTCAGTATTACGCCGAAAAATGTCTGGAGACAGGAGTGGGATTCATAAATGCAATCCCTGTCTTTATCGCTTCTACACCAAAGTGGCAACAGGCATTTCAAAGCAGAAACACAGCTTGCGCAGGAGATGATGTTATGAGTCAGCTTGGTGCAACTGTTGTTCACAAGACGCTAGTGAAGTTGTTTGTCGACAGAGGTATAAAGGTCGACGAAACTTATCAACTTAATATCGGAGGAGATGCAGACTTTTACAATATGTTGGACGAAGAAAGACTAGAAGATAAGAGAATAAGCAAGACAAGCGCTGTCGAGGCTATGGCTCCCTATGAAGTCCCTATGAGAATCGGGCCTTCAGACTATGTAGGTTTCTTGCACAATGACAAGGTATGTTACGTATACATGAAGGGCAGGTCTTTCGGTAACATCCCAATAGAACTTGATCTCAAGTTACGAGTAGTGGATGCATATAACAGTGCGGGCGTTATGATTGATGCAATTAGAGGATTAAAACTGGCCATAGATAGGGGCATCGCAGGTCCTATTGAAAGCATTTCTGCTTATTGCTTTAAGCATCCCCCCATACAAATGCCCTACTCAAAAGCAAAGGAAAATTTCCTAGAGTTTGTAAACGGGAAAAGAGAACGATAGAAAAATTCCTTTTTCCATATAACCAATTTGACCCTCAGGGCCTGTTAGACTTGATAATATAACTGGATGATCATGTAAGAATATGCAAGATCAGTGTAGGCCTGAATAGCTTCACCAAAAAATGGTGCTCATTATTTCTAGTGTACCAAATATTCTATTGTAAGGTTTTGGCTTTTTCTTAAGAAGTTTGGTCTATGGCACATAAAGCTAATCGAAATAAAAAGCCTGGAAAAACCTGCAATTATACGCATGGACTTTGATCCTCATTCCGCGTCTGCATTGCGGTCAGTTTGCCCGTCAATTGCCATGCCTAAGACATATAGTCCTACTCACAAATTAATGTCTTTTGATAACTTAATACAGCGACTGTCTGCATCAACTAGGATTCGGATTCCTGGTTTTATAGGTAACGTTGAGTCAGAGGATTGTCCTTTCATATCCACTGCCGGTATGTCTGATATAGCACATGCAGACGCAGTAATTGTGTCGATTGTATTGGTACATATTACTGCCTCAGGAGCAAGTCCCTTAACCTTTAATGAGTAAAATGCATAGGCTCCCACTGTGCTACCAATCGCGTTAGGAAAAACTAATACCTTAGACTTTAAAGAACTGCCATATAGTTCGTGTTCTGGATCATGAACAATTCCTGTTTCAGGATCTATCATAGTCAGAAAATTAATGGGTTGCCTAGTAACAAGCGCTTGTCCCAAGGCCGATCCGCCTATAATTTTTCTACATTTGATAATAAGGTTCATAGATCTATCTTCTTACAGAGAATGGTCTTTAATGATTGTCTTCAAGTCTTTAAGGCATACTGCAACCTTGTTAGAATGTTTCAAGTAGTATGCGGCTTTAATGCTATTCGTTATGGCGGAATCGGTTTCTTTTTTGCTGATCAAAGGAGTAAGACAACTGCAAGAATCACAGATAAATCTGCATCCGGATTTAACTAGTTTATCTACAATCCCTATGCAAGAAGCATTTCGGTGTACGGCTCTTGAGCAAAAAATCATGCAGCGTTTCTTGAATCTTCTTCCCTCTACTAGACTAGCCAGGTAGGAGAGATCATTCATTCCGAGCTGAGGACTTCCTAGAACGATAACATCGCCGTCTTCGGAAGTACTGAGCTCATCTTTAACTGATTTAGCATCTTGAGGATCGTAAGTAACTACTTCTTTTTCTCCACCTTGGTTGACTGTGAACATCCCGCATGAACCAGAAGTTCCCAGGGCTGCAGAGAGAGATTTTGTTCTTCGTAGGTCTGGTTGCAAGACCCCCCCGAAGTTAACGCAACTTTCGGTGCCCATTTTGCCCGCAAAAAAGCCCAGTAATCCCCAATCCAGCTCTGTCTCAGGAGAAAAGGAGGGTATAATGGAAAGCTTTGCTCGTCTTTGTCCCTCTTTTCTGAGTTCAGAATAGGGCGCCTTGCCAGTCACAGAGCTTGCCAGAGCGCTAAGGGCACTTTCCTTATTTGTAAATAGATCAAGCATAGAGTTCGAAAAAATCGCTGCATTACTTTCGGCAAAGCTTACAGTTGATCCCTTTGGTACTGAGAAGAGCTCGTATGGGATACAAGTAAACGAAGTAACTACACCCATGCTTTCGTAAGAATTAACTATGCTCATTTGTTTAGTTAAAAAGTTCTTGGAAAGCCTGTTCGGTTGTGTTGTATCAAAACCCATGGGGTTAATAGTAGTTTTCACCTTTACTCGAGCATCCTTGCTGAACTTTTCCAGAAATGTCACTCCAGCATCACCTATGGTGTTATAATTTACTCCAGAAAGATGTGCCCATTGTATGTTTGTAAGTCTCTCGGCCTCTGTAGCTTCTCCAATTGCTACTAAAATTCTGTAAGCCGTGGCCAAGGCTGAACCATAGTCACCCTGCAGGCCTTTTTCTTCTTCTCTAGTCAGCTGCAATGTTGCGGAATAAGTTTGGATATTATGGTATAAGTATTTATAATATGTACAGTTTGGATATTATGGTACAACTAGAATGTAAAAATGGAGAAGTATACTAAGGGATCGATGTTTATACAGAAAGTGAACATTTAGGACAGTACTGGGCTTAAGGTACTTTCAGGATGTTAACAAATAAATAAATATGTTTATTACCGGTTAATATCTTATGGAATGTGCAGTTTATGATACCTACGTGACAAGGAAAGATGGCAAGATAATGCATTTTGACGTGGTTGTTGAAGCAGATACATCCCACGAAAAGGCAATTGAATATGGGAAGGAATATCTATCGAGTGTGGGTCAGGGAGGCCAAAAAATGACACAGGAAGAATGCCAGTTCTGTCATGTACAAGAGGCTCCTCCAATGGTGAAAAGAGACATCGAATCTAGAGGGTATTATATACAGAAAATGGAAGGATGTTTATAGATTTTTAATTTTTCTGCCGGAAACTGAGCAGATAAGTTTTTGGTCAAGCTATAATGGAGACCATGCCAAAGAGGCTCCGGAATTTCAACCACAAAAACACACGTGATTAGGTATTCTGACATGTAGCATATGAATCTAAAGAATAATAGTAATGGCGGCACAAAGTACGGAAGCAAGTAATTGCGGCCAATATCCTTTAGTTAAGTTTGGAGCTTCTTCCATAGATGCCAAGCGATAGAAGAGCAGTAGTTGTGACCTATCCATATAGGCACATAATAAGGGAAGCTATGTCGCTGGCACAATCAGCTGGATTTGAAACTCTAAAAATAATAACACAAAAACATCTTACAAAATCAAAATTCGGCATTGGCAAGGGAAAGGCAGAAGAATTGAGGGATATAACGAGGCAGATTTGTTGTGACACAATCATAATTGACGAGGCACTAAAAACTATTCAGCAATATAATCTAGCAGCCCTCTGTGGGGTTGAAGTGATTGATAGAGAGCAAATGATTTTGAATATATTTGAAAGAAG
>DASTUU010000119.1:0-2408 GCA_035759485.1 Nitrososphaeraceae archaeon | reverse complement strand
TGTTTTAGATAAGAATTTGCAGCATTTACTATAACATCTACATCTCTTTCTGTAATATCGCCATATACAAGTCTCAGGGTTTTCTTGTTAGCCAGATGTATTTTATCCACTACAATTGCAGCCATATCTATAAGAGGAGGTTGAACCTAAAAGAATATTTAGAAAAAATAATAACAACATCTTAATAACTTTGATATGCTTTTAATATCATTCTAAGAAGATTATGGATAGCAAAGATAAAAAGAAAGCACAGGGAGAAAAAGAGAAACAAGCAAGCTCAAAACTTCTCTAAGTAAGTTGTTTCAGTTATATTCGGTTAATTCAGTTGGTGCCAGAAAAGTAAGACTTGTAGATTAGTTGTCGTTTAACCTGCAATGAATTGCTAAACTGGTTACATATTAGTATCATTTAGATACTATTCATTCAAATATACTATACCCTAATAGATGGAAAGCTTATTTTTTAAGGAAGCAGTAGCATTAACCGGATCTAATGACAAGAATCAGTCATAATATCGATAGCTTCATTGTACTTTCCGCGCTAACAAACAAAGCTAAAACCTAAAAATAATAAGAGTGAGTTATCGTCGCGCCTGAAGTTGTATTGGAGCTTCAAACCGCCTTCCATATCGGTTAATACTTACAGTTAGCTTATCGTTTATATTCTTCTTTCTCACATTCAGTGAAATTTCTGTAGTATTATCTACTCTTTTGCCGTCAACTGCTTCGATTATATCTCCCTTTCTCAATCCTGCATCATCAGCTGGGCTATATGGTTCTACATGTGCTATCAAAACACCTTCTGTTGTTGGTAGCCTGTAGTTGTAGGCTAATTGTCTTGTTATTTTTACATACGAGATTCCAATCCATGGTCTATTGATTACCCGTCCATTTAGTATTAGCTCTGTCATTATTGATTTAGCAATGTTGATTGGTACTGCAAATCCAATACCGTGTGCATATGGCATCTTTGCTGTGTTAATTGCTATAACCTCACCTTTTGTATTGGTAAGAGGCCCGCCCGAGTTACCTGGATTTATTGCTGCATCAGTTTGAATTAATTCTAGCACTCCTTCTTCAAATTGGATCTTTCTGTTTAATGAGCTTACAATTCCAGTAGTTACAGTTGGCCCTCCACTTAAACCAAATGGATTGCCTATTGCAACCACTATTTGGCCAATTTTCAAATTATCAGAATTTCCTAATTTAGCGAATGGAAGTGATTCTGTCGAATCTAGTTTTACCACAGCCAAATCTGTCGTCTCATCGGTTCCTACCACCTTTCCATTGAATACGCTCCCATTAGCTAGCGTAATCTTCAGTGTTTGAGCATCATCAACAACATGATTGTTGGTAAGGACATGACATCTCTCGTCAATTATTACACCCGAGCCAACACCTTCAACCGGAAATACACGAAATAATTGGTCATGTACCGTTCTTACACTTGCAATATTTACAACACTTTTACTTACTTTTTCGACAGCATTAACAATTATGTCTTCATTAACTGGTATCATATCTTATATTATTATATACCTCCCTTGGCTGTTATTGTTGTTAACCGGATCTAGATGCTTCTCCAGGAGTGATTGTGAGCTCGATCTTTTTTTCACCTCTTATTATAGCAAGCTTTATTGATTTTCCAATAATGTCTTGTTTTAAGAGTTGTCTTCTTAAGTCATACATATTTGTGATAGGTTCGTTATCAAACTTTACAAGAATATCACCTATTAGTAGCCCAGCTTTCTTTGCAGCAGTGTCTTTTTCTACTGAAATGATTATGAGGCCTTCTCTTTGGCTTGGTTCTAGTTGTGCACCTACTTCAGGTGGAAGAGAGATTATGTCTGTAATAATACCAAGATATGCGCTCTTAATTACTCCATATTTTGCTAATTGGTCTGCAATGTTTTTGACTTTGTTTTCTCTAATTGCAATTCCACGGGATGAAATATAGGCTACGTTTAATCCTATCATCTTTCCTTCTACGTTAACTAGGGGGCCTCCTGAATAGCCAGGATTCAGTGAAGCGTCAGTAATAACTATATTATCCATTATGCCTGGCCACCACCAACCTCCTGCTCTAATTGAACTCCTTTCGCTTGTGATTACTCCTTCCGTAATACTAGGATATTCCCCATAGGGGTTAGCAAGAGCAAGAACAAACTGTCCCGCCTTCAGATTTTCAGAGTTGCCAATCTCTATTGGCTTTAAGGAAATGCTATCATTATCACTGGCTTGAATTTTCAGGAGTGCTATATCAGAATATGGATCATTACCTATAACCCTAGCTGGAAAGGATTTGCCATTGCTTAGGCTTACTTCTACTTCGTCTACTTTTCTGACTAAATGGCTGCAAGTTACTATATGGCCATCGGTGGTCCAGACAACTGCCGAACCATTTCCTCT
>DASTUU010000118.1:0-1293 GCA_035759485.1 Nitrososphaeraceae archaeon | reverse complement strand
CAGTAAATCTGCTAACCACACTGTTTTGCATAACATCTATTCTTGGAACTATTCCGATAGTGCTTTTCATCCCGGAGTACATCCAGTTAGATAAGAAAATGGACCACTTCTCACCAAGTTCATGTATCAGAGTTATTGTGTATTCTCTTCCTTCTTGTTCGATTTCAAGTTGCCCAAAACCACCATGCTTGCAAAGAAGAGAGAGATATTTCAAATAGTTTTCAAGCGTATTTTTCTTGAACCAGAATAATACAAACTGGTTCGGCACATTGTCACCTAGATCCTTAGAAAGGACAGTTACTTTATCATTGTCGATTGAGGAAAGCATTGTTTTGAAGCTCTCCTTCTTCATGGTTATTACACTGAATTTTTCAACATATCTATCCCACTCTGCGTATTTTGTAAGAATAATTGATAAGAGGGAGTTTACGCTAACGCCTTTCGATCTTGCGTCTTTTTGTAGCAAAGAGTCAAGTTCTTCTTCTATCCTAAAGGTTCGTAAACGTGTTTTCTTGGTTCCTCGCATGATCAGATCAATTGTATTACATTGTATTACAATTTAAATACTTGTTAATTATGTGGACATCCAGAATATTAGCAATTCCTTTGCATTTCCAAATGAGAAAAATGGGAACCAAAATAATAAGAATATTGATGGTGGTGTCAAGTCCCTCAATTTCCACCACTACTGGCTGGCCAGTCGGCTTCTGGGCAGCTGAATTGACACATGCATACAAAATGTTCATGGAAAAAGGGTATGACGTCACAATTGCCAGTCCCAAAGGAGGAAAAGTAGAGGTAGATAGCCTCAGCGATCCTAGGGATACTAGCGGTTATTCAAAAGGAGATGTAATAAGTTTACAATTTCTTCAGGACAAAAAATTCAACGACCTTCTTGAGCACACAAAGAAGATCAGTGATCTGGCAGAAGATGATTTTGATGCAATAGTCGTTGTGGGTGGACAGGGCCCTATGTTTACATTCAGGACTGAGACTGGACTTCAGAATATCTTCCTAGAATTCTATGAGAAAGGGAAAATTTCTGCGGCTTTATGTCACGGAACATCTCTGCTTCTCTATCTGAAGAACGATGCTGACAAACCTATAATAAAAGACAGGAAAATGACAGGTTTTACTAATGAAGAGGAAGACTTTGCTGACAGAGTGGTTGGCAAGAAGGTCATGCCTTTCAGAATTGAGGATGAAGCCAAAAAGCTTGGTGCCGACTTTAAGAGAGCAAACGCATTTGAAGCCTTTGCCATAAGGGATGGGAATCTCATTACTGGGCAGCAG
>DASTUU010000117.1:0-1993 GCA_035759485.1 Nitrososphaeraceae archaeon | reverse complement strand
AATATTCAGTTCAACAATAATTTGTGTGACAATAATACTGACGAAAAATCCAACTGTTCCAGATACAAGTAGGTTCCTATTAAAAAGCAAAATATCTCGATACTTTTTGCGGAATCCAATGTTATTGTTTTGGCTCTTATTGGTTTGATGATTGTTCAACGAATCCGTTCTTCTTAGGTGATACAGAGTTAAGAAGGTATATAACTAGACAGTTGAGCTCAATTACCTATATTGTAGCTATTTTTTCACTAAATTCGTATACTATGTGTCTCAATCCTTACCTACATTCTTACGTATATGTATGGTAGTTGGGGTAATCACCTTTTACATATCGAGAAATATTGTATTTAGGCATACCTGTATTACTAGGAATTCTATTCGTCGATTTATAGGCCGCACATGCAAACGTTAGTCGCATAAATGCAGTACATATTAGATTTAGAGGTTGGGATATTGAATGTCTGGCTCTACTGCGAAAACTAGACCCTTGTTTCCGACCAAGGTTGTTTAAAGGGTCTAGCCATAGATACTTCGGTAATCCATTCACATTTTACTCCTGCCTTATCATGGTGCCTTTCAACCGCAACCCTATCCGGGGCATCCAAAAGGCAAAAGCATACATCAACATCTTTATTGTATAATAAATTTACATGCATAACTCCGAATTCATCTCGCGGTAAATCGCTTAACTCCTTTAAATGTTCCTCACTAAAAGGAACCTTGTGAACATCAAGAAAGATTGGCACTTTACATAGTGTAAACTCATATTTATAAAAAGTTATTGCTTTGGTCTTATTAATATGGGAATTAATAGGATGTGAGAGTCTGGGTTGACAATCAAACAGGACCTTGTGAACTGCGTCAAAGATTTGTATATTATGGGTTACACCTCACCAGTGTCTGGCAACCATAGTATCAGGCTAAAAAATAAGACCTGGATGTGGATAACCCCCTCTGGAATCCCACGTTACGAATTGAAAGATAAAGATTTGGTGAAAATTAATTTGCACACTGGGAAAGTACTTGGTTCCCGGAGGCCCAGTATAGAATGGCACATGCATGTATCTATTTACAAACAAGCGCCTAGCATAAATGCAATAATACACACTCACAGTCCTTACACGCTCGGTGTTGCCATATCTGTAGAACGGTTTCCGCATATAATAGAAGAGGCCAAGATTGTAGTAGGAAATCCTATTGTGGTTTCAAACAAACCATCAGGATCGGTAGCTCTAGCAAATACAGTCTCTAATGTGTTTACAGACCAAAATACTGAGAAAAATGTTAGGGCAATAATAATAAAAAACCATGGGATTGTAACCGTGGGAAATGATATCCACCAAGCTCGTGCAGTAGTAGAAGCACTCGAAGAATGGGCCAAAATATTAACCATATCCAAAATCTTTGGTGGACCAAAATACAGGCTATAAGACTTCCACTTATAATCTATACAACAAGATAGGAATTTTATAAACTCTCGAATATGAGAAAAAAGATCTTTTCTACCGTGTACTTCTACAATATTGTTGGTAGGGATACGGAGGAATAATCGGTTTAATATAGGGATTTTGGTATTGGACATTGTGACTTGCTCTTTTTAGTATTTATTGCTTAAGTCAAACTCCATCAAGCAGTACGATACTAAAATACGATACTACTTTGCTATTTTAGTAGTCTACAGAGGATATGGAAACCTTGTGATATCGATATTCATTATAATTATAACCTATGGCTCTAAATAGCTATCTAAGCCTACTACTCGTTTGGCTCAAAATAGTTCTTTTTCTTTGTGAATAGGTATGGGACTGCTCGACTCACTCACTTATCCACACTAATCCATAGAATCATTTGGAATAATCGTTTGTTACACAAATTATTCTCTTATGCCTTCAAGGTTGGAGACAACTTGCCACAACATTGTTCTGATGTGTGACTTCATTCCCTTGTCTTGTGTAAGTCTATCCAGAATACTAATAGCATTTGCAGCTCTTAC
>DASTUU010000116.1:0-9475 GCA_035759485.1 Nitrososphaeraceae archaeon | reverse complement strand
TCCACTGCACTTTCCAAGTTTGTGTCTTTAGATTGTTCTCCATTAGTGCTTGTATGAAAGGATGGATTTATTCCCTCATCACCTAATGACACCTGCTGTCCAGCTTTTGGACAAAATAGGTAATAAACCTATTAAGGGATATTTCTTTCGCTCGGGCTCAATAAATTTTAGTATACTAGTTATATCATGAAGGTGTCATTTCTTGTTATGATGAAACAACCTATGTCTTTCTTGTTGTGATGTCTGGCGATCATCAAGTGGTATAAATGAAATGACATAATAAAATGATCTATGTGAAATGACTCCTACAAGCTTATCTAGCTATAAATCCCCCTGCAAGAGTAGACTGATATAAGCTGCAAGTGGTATAACGTTTGATGGAATATGCCAACAGCCTATGTTCTGATTAACTACGAAATTGGAACTGAACAGAATATTCTAAAGACACTGAAAAATGTGCCTGGCGTTGTTGAGGGGGAGAGAAGTAAATGGAGTTTATGATATAGTTGTAAAAATAGCTTCCGATAATTATCCGTAGCCGAAACTTTGCCAGGTAGATAAATAAAGGTAAAAATCGATCTACTCTAAACTCTTGCAAATCAAATATAGAAATATATTCAATATACACAAAATCATATCGTCTTGTTGGTGCATACTGCAATAGACACTTTTCATCCTTGAGCCCTACCTGTGAAGCTACCTGTAATAATTTGTTGGGGATATATGAAATACAATTCATATGTCACTATTTATCACGACTCAAAACAAAAAGCCATAATAATAAGTCATAAACAGCCCGTTACCATATCAACTATAATAAATGGCATTTGTAGTTTTAAAATTATTTTCTTATTTCTTCTTGTAGAATAATGAGTTGAAGAAAAGACTATAATCTTAGGTCGTTTGGTATAATTGTATATTAGAACAATTAGTCAAATCAATGTTGCTAAAAATAGAAGAGAGCGAGGATAGAATGGACTTGCATGAGTTATAAAATAGATTACGTTTTTTTGTTTTTTACGAAAAAGGAATAGTCTTAAACGATCCAGAGCAAATGAAGCCTCAACAGATTTTTGTCGTGATAATCACACATTAGCCTTCGTTTGTTGTTGTTCCCTCATCTATTTCTTTAGTCTCCTCTTCTTGTTTTTCTTCTAACTGACCTTTATCCTCATCATAATCGGGTTCCATGGATTCCTGATCATTTTCTTCTCTTCTCTTCTCTAAGCATAGTTATTTTCTCCTTATTTGATTACAATTTGAAGCGCAAATTTACTTTGTTTTAAGCGCTTGTAATGTATAATTCATTCTTATCCTATAAGTTTTAATCCAACTAGAATCACAGAACACCTTGTGTTATGAATTATCAATATAGCGCCTATTGATCAATCTGTGCTTATTCTTTTAATTTAGGAAATCCAAGGCTGCATGAGATTAGATATGATTTCAATATCGTATTTCACTACAAGGCTTGTAAGCCCCGCTTTAGCGCTCAACTTGTTAATAGTAATTATGTCAGCGACCATAATGGCAGCAGTAACAATATCTCCAGCACCATTAGTTCAAAATGCATTTGCAGATCATGGACAAGAGATTGTGCTTACATCAAAGGATGCGTCTTTTGCTCCTGTATCATCTGGGGAAGGAGGAAACCAGGTCAAAGTAGTTGTAAACTATGCTGTTCACGACCCTATGATTGCAAATGATTTAGTGAAAGGAGTTATGAAAGTATATTCTCCTGATGGAACTCTATTAAAGACGTCTTCATCACCAACTCCATTTCCTATCAGTAATAGTAATGGTACAGCAACTCTTGCAACCACTCTAACAGATCCTACAATAGAAAGTGTGACAGCTAAAATAGTATTTACTAACCCTATAAAAACCGAGGCCCTTTCTAATGAGTTAACTGTAAGCGGTGACCTTATTAGAGGAGCAACTTTGTCAGGAGAGCAAAAAGAGATGACAACACAGCAAGTACTACCTAAATCAGAATCAGAGGGAGCACCGATAGAACCTCTATCAGAAGACAAACTATCATCCACAGAATCAGCAATAGCATCATCTTCTCTGAAAGAGGAAGAGCAACAACCAGCCGAACTCAAAGAAGTACCGGGAATCGAAGAAAAAAAGCAAATAAAATCAATAGAATCCATACCACAAACTATAACTAATTCATCAACGATGACGACAACTACTCCTGCACTCCATATTGCAGAAGAAATATGCAATGATGGTATTGATAATGACAGCGATACTTTGATTGATTTCTCAGATGAGGAATGTAATCCATTACAGTCTCAACAACAACCAATACTACCTCAACAACAACCAATACTACCTCAACAACAACCAATACTACCTCAACAACAACCAATACTACCTCAACAACAACCAATACTACCTCAACAACAACCAATACTACAACAAGGACAAACTATGGTATCAACTTCAGAAATATGTGATGATGATTTGGATAACGATTTCGATGGTAGAGTAGACAGCCGAGATGAAGAATGCAGTAGTATCACCAGCACGTCATCCTTTTCACCGCCTATACAAGAACAATCAGTAACTGACGAACAGACAGAAGGAGAAGATGAGGATACAGAACATCAATCAGATGAAGATGTATCCGAAGAACCAGGCAAAAATGAAGATGGTGATAGTGAAGACGACAAAGAGGAAGATGAGGATACAGAACATCAATCAGATGATGAAGAATCACACCTTAATGTAGCATTTCCATAACGTTGAGTTATGGATTATATATAGTATTAAACTGAAAGGCGCACTCTTTATGGACAGAGATAACTACATGAACAAAAAAGAGAGACAATACTATTTATTGACTCTGTGAACTTGATATAATGCTAAACACTATGACCATTTGCCGTTACTAAATTGCTGCCTCAAGCCGATAGTTGGAGATTATGGGCTGCAGCAACAACTAAAGCTGGAGTAAGATAAGGGGAAGAAGCTATGCGATAGAATCTCCAGCGTCAATTATTGTTATAATCATAATAAGAGATACAGTGAAGATATAGACTGACTCAGTGGCATCACCATTATCTAACAAAAATAGGAAAAAGAAAATCTTATTTGTAGATGACGAGCCTGATTTGACTTTTATATGGTTTAGAATATGCAGGATTAAGTGTTGATGTAGTCAACAACTCTATCGATGCGCTTAAAGACTTTAAGCCACAGTTTTATGATTTGGTAATGCTCGATGTTGTAATGCCAGAGATGGATGGTTTTGTTCTATACAAGGAGTTAAAGAAACTAGATCCTGATGTTAAAGTATGTTTTCTAACAGCAAGCCAGAAGTACCATGAGGATTTTAGAAAGGATGAATATCGAACACTAAGTAAAGATCTGTTTATACAAAAGCCACTGTCTATTAAAGACCTGATAAGTGAGATCGATAAGAGAATAGCTTTAACGGGATAGATTATAATAATAGGGATTTGGACAGTGCCTAGCAGGTGAATGAATGAAGAGCAATAGAAGATTCAATGAGAGGGAAAATAACTAAACCTCCGGACCTAGAGAACAGTTAAGTATTGACATTGTGAATCGTATACGCCAGCTGTTTTCGCCATTTAATATTACATTCGACACAAAAGAGACAACTTTGTTATTAAATGGCGTTCGTATATGCAGTTATCCGAGTAACCGGTTACAAGATATGGGAGGTTTAGCTAATGTCTCAATTATCTACTGCGACGAAGCCGCGTTCTTTGATAAGTCTTCACAATCAGAAGTAATCGATGTGTGTGAAAGATACGCCGGCAAATCACAGGCTAAGATAATCCTTTGTTCCACACCCAATAAACCAGGAGACTTAATGCACACCTTGCTTCAACAGCCATACGACAAGTCCTTTTACAAGGTCGTTAAGTTAGACTACACTTATTCTCTAGGTAGCTATACTCAGAAGAGGATATCAAAATAGCTCAAGCCTCAAACTCATTTCAAAGAGAATATAATTTATCCTTTAGTTATTCGACTGGCGATTGTTTCTCACAAAGCTCAATTGATAGAGCCGTTTAACTGGGTAACCGTTACCCTATCACAGTAAACAAAATGGCTCAACATTCTTGTGGTGTGGATCCTGGGTTTGGCAGCAGTTCATTTGGGATTTGTGTACTCGAGTACTCAGATGAGATAATTAAGGTGGTATACGCCGACCAATTCGAAAGAAGTTCATTTAACGATATGGTTCAAAAAGTTTGGGAGCTGCACACAACGATAGGCCTGGACAATATTTATTGCGATGGGGCCAATGTGGAATTCATAGAAGCAATTAAACAGGAATTGGGTGAAGATTCAAACTGGCAACATATACACGATAAAATAGCATGGGCAAAGAAAGACAACGATATTTCCAGTTATATGAAAGTAGTTCCCGTATTATAAGCAGATTTTTTAGACTGACTGACTAACCAATGGACTACGAATTTACTAAAAAATACATAAAGCAAAGTTCTCAATATTGGCATCCATGTCTTGAGTTGAAAAGAACAAGCTCTTATGCGCGAGTACATAGCAGAGGCTTGGAACAAAGGAAATCTGGTATTTATCGACAGGAATTTTGCTGAGGATCTCCTTAACAATAGTCCCTACCCCTGGACAGCCTGCTAATAGAGAGGGAGTTAAATGGGTCATTAGCAATATTCGTAAAGCATTGGCAGATCTACACTTTACAATTGAAGATATGATCGCCGAAGGTAATGAATTCCACTCAAATATGCAAACAAATCCTGCGTAAATACCGTATTAATAATATATTTTTAATATCAAATCATAAGTAAACCTATAAATCTTTTGAATGTGAGTTAACATAGTTAAGTAATCTTCTTTATGCTGGTTTAGGATCATCTTAAAAATAATGTTTGAAACCTTAATTCAACAGTCGCTCAATTGGGCAGGCGGTGTGGTCTTTATTCCACTAGCATTTGGATTGGCAGTAGGTCTAGGATATGTTATTATCTCAGCTGCACGGCACAAAAAAGGAACTTAGACAGACAACAAATACACACAAATACACACAAAGTCATAGTCGCTAACCACTGATTGGACTTTTGTAAACTGCTATTGTTTGCAAGATCTCGCAAGTTTACAAGTTTCACGAGACAAAATGAATTTGAAAAGGAATTCAAAGAACCAGTAGAATTGGATGGAACAGAACTCGAAAAATATATAGAGTTTGTAGTAGGAGAAGTAAGAAAAGGAAGCAGGTCTTAAACAATCGTTAGGTGATCACATACATCATTATAAAGGATACTGTGTTATAATATGATTACGGCATGATAACTAGCTTTCGTTATCCGACGTACTATAATTATCCTACAGCAGAACTAGTAGTTTGATTGGCTCCTCCTCCACCTTGCGTTTTATTATCCATCAATAGTCTCCCTTCCCAAACACCTGAAACTATCCATGTAGGATTACCATTTTCATCATTTTGTAAACTTGAGACCGTTCCAAACGCATACAAGCCTGGATACATCATCTTCATCTTGTTCTGATCATTATCAGAATACTCTTGTTTTTGTTGTGGATAAGCCATGGCACTATTTTGTATCGCTGCTAGCATCAGTAGGGCTGCTGCAGATATTGTGATCAATATTGTTTGTTTTGATTGCATCATAGCACGTTGCTAGCTGAACTTCATTATTAAGCTTCCATTCCCGGTGTTACCGTGCTATTCAAAGAATAATATTAAGCAAGCATCTTTCTTTGATCCTTTCAAGCCTTTTACCATTCTCTCTAGACTACAAGGTCTTGGCATTGGATCAAAAAACTTTCTAAAGGCCCTGGATCGCTTATAGTATCAAAACCTTTTAAGCAGAGGTTTTGGTATTGGTGCTTTTGACTATATGCCTGCAGATAGTCTTCATAAAGAGTTTGTTTAATAGCTTCCGTCAAATCACTAGCTTCTTTGTAGTTATTTAGTCCATTTTTCTCAAGTGTGTTAACACCAAGAGATTCTAGTTCGTTAACCACCAGCTATATCTTTCAGGATGTTCCTTTCCCACCATAGATATAGATGAGTTCTCTACTATATAACAGATCAGAGCATAGATATCAGTACGAGTGATGTTCCTGTTTATGTTTTCTCAGATCACTGAATCCGCCTTGGATTGTCATGCCACACTTATCGCACTTAATTTGTTCGTTATACGTACTATTTCTTATCCAGAGTCCTATTTATGGGATCTTTTAAGACAGTGGCAAAACCCTACTTGAGGCATACTGGCTATGTAGATCAGTAGGGCCCTTCAAATGCATATGACATTTTTTGACTCTAGTACTTCGGATCATGTCAGTGGTTGAGGGAAACAACAGTGCCACCTTTTTATAGCATATGTTTTTTGTAAGGAGTTAGATAAGCTTCAGGTTTAAAGTGATTATAGAAGTCTAAATAAGACTTTTGTGGGTCATCTCTAGCTTTCATTATTTTTCTTTTTTTCTTTCCATTTTCTCTTGTTTTCTCCATCGATATCTGATGAACAATGCAATAGCGGCTACTACAGGTCCTATGATATACACAAGTTTATCTAATATCTCCATTTATGGGTAGGGATACATAATAGGATTAATTAGGATATTGCTGCTTCCGAATAAAGAAAACTTTGCGTATAAAATAAGCAAACAGATAGATAGATAGGCAAACAGATAGATATCAAGTGTGAAGACCATTGTAGATATCGCTGAATTATGAAAACCAGATAGTAATAAAAGCAGCGGCGTTAGTGCAGAAGAAATACGGTCATTAACTGGGCTCCGGTTGTTCAGATGTCTACTGTAAAGGAGCAACATTATCTGGATGTTTCATCCATGGAAGTTGGCTTCATCAGCCTTTGGAGTGTTAGGAGAAACATCGGATGGAGTTGCTACCCCTGTCATGCTTTCTTCACGCTGATCATTCTTAACCCCTTTTATTTGAGCATCTGCGCAATCGTTGCATACCCAGACACTGTTGACATATTTTCCCCTCTTTAGCTGTCCTTGTTCTTCAACTTCAGAGTCCAACGAATCAGTAACAGGCGAACCACAGTTAATACATGTTGGGACCAAGTTTATCAATATTCAATATGCCACGTTTTCACTTTATAACTTTTACAGCAAGTCTTTGCACATTTGATAGTCGAAGTCTCTTGCTTTGAAGTCCTTCGTCTTCTTTATCTTGCTTTTTGTAATTTTTTTATTCTCCCGAGGGTCTATTGTCAAATGCGGACCACATTCCTTTAAACTTAGGAATTCGACATCTTGAACTAAGATGTCATAATACTCACACATTTAACAGTGACACAAATTATCAAACATGCTCAAGCATTGTTCACAGTAGTATTTTTCACGTGAAGTACGTATAATCTTAATACGTTTTTCCTTATTGGTCCTCCAGCAGCTATTACACCGATATAAAAAGCCACTAACGGCCGGATCCCACTCTTCCATTAATTACAGATTGTTATCGGACTATATAAGAGATAACCACTATCATTTCATTAGATAAATTATGTAGCTGCCCTCATTACCATCAAGGTTCAACTCCCACTGGTATGGCCACATGGTTTAGATAATGGCGAAATCCATTTGGCAACAAGACTCAAGCAGATAAGAACCCACTATTATCCATAGTTCGACTAGAACTCTCAATTCTCACAATTGTATACCTGCGTGCATTTATTTTCAGAACTACTTAGTTACTTACTTTCTGTACTTTTACCATATGATCTGAGTAGAAGCCCACTAAAAACTATAATGGCAGCAAGAGCAGAAGCGGCTATGGTCTGCTCTTGTGGAATACGTATTACAAATGCTATTACAAATGTGATTGCGGCTGATATTACGCTTAGTGGCATCCATACTCTGACAGCATTTGAAGATCTATCCTCTAATGGTCCCATACCCAATCGATAGTTTATGATCTATACTACATATGTCAATCTGTGTATCACCATCGTTGCTTTGGTCTGTCAAATCAAATATAGAAGCGAGTACTTCTTATAATTTTCAAGGGCATACCAACCCATATGAATATCCTCATACTTCCAGGAGCTGAGGGCCTATTAAGCAAACAAGAGATAGAATGGATACATCAAACTGTGCCAGGAAATGAAAAAGTTCTTGGAGATGCTATAAATTTTGCAGTTAACCATCCCGAAACCTATGTCGGTATATTGATTGGAGGATATGATGACAAGACAGATTACGTCATCGAGGTTAGCGAAATTGATAGGGAAGATATGGATTATTGGCAGCTAAGAGGTGAAGTAGGTCCTACTAATTATACTGCAGATATACTAAGGATACAAAAGACGGCAGTTGATATGGATGTAGAAATAGACGAAGAAGAAAATCAAGCTGAACAAAGATTCTTAGTAGGAAGGGTATATTTATAATGATTATGGTAATAATCTATTTCTTGAAGTATTAAATATTGTCAATGCAATTTATATAGTATGATATTTGTTTGGAAATATGATAATAGTTGTTGTAGTAGTGGTAATAGTTCTAATAACAATAACAACAAAATTAAAAAGAAAAATAATAGACTAGAAAAGAAAGAACAAATACCAACTGAATACAATGAAGAACAGACACTAAGAGTTATACGAAAGCAGGATCAAATACCGGGCGAAAGGAGAAGAAGTAAGACTATAAATGATATACAAATACTGCAGCACTGGCACAGCTTCTAAAGGATCTAGGGTTTCCTACAGATAAGAGTAAAATCGTTGAATTTGTACAACAAAAGAAAACCAACGATCCCAAGAGCAATCAGATTCTACCTGTATTAGAGAAAATAGAAGAAAGGCAATACAAAAACATAGCAGACGTTACTCTATCAGCAAAACTAGTAGAGTAACAAAAGAAGTAGATCCAAAATGCCAGAGTATATCTATGCTAAACATAGATATAAAATGCCAGAGACATAACAAAACAACAACAGCACTTCTACGATTACAACTTTAATTGTTACATAGAAAAGCAGTACTGGTCTACTAAATATTGAATGACTACGCGTTCTAAACCCATTGTTTCAGAGAGCGATACTGCAAAGATAGAAGAGCCCAAAGAGCATACTACCGGACACAAGTCTGCAGTACAGGATATGCAAGAAGACAAAACACTTTCGCTCCAAGATACAATACATAGATACAATACATACATCTTTTTCCTTATAAGATAATCTTATGCCTGTTAATATTCACCCAGATGATTTAACTAAGGATAAAAGATGGCATCATAGATTTTCTGAAGTTACACGGACTATCGAAGACTGCAGGGATATATTTTCTTATTGACCTGATAGCGTTGATTACTTTACTCCCTCCGAAATTGTTATCCTATCTGCAATATTCTTTACAAATGGGGTAATCATAATTGTCATGGGAAAGCCAATTGCAAATGTCGTCAAAAATATGCCAAACCACATTTCAAGAAAATTATGAACAATTCC
>DASTUU010000115.1:0-6162 GCA_035759485.1 Nitrososphaeraceae archaeon | reverse complement strand
ATGCAACCCATTAGGACCATTTAATTGTGGGCTTTGTAACCAAGCCTGTAAAGAAGATGATGTACCATTGCCAAGATTAGCATCTAGCTTGTAGATGGTGTTGGCACCAGTATCCGATACATAGGTATTTCCTTGATTGTCGGATACAACATCATTTAGAAAAACACCTCCCGGTGCATTGAGGCGCCTGATTATTTTTCCATTTACAACATCTATCTCTACTAGGTCTGTGATGTCTGAAACATGTAATTTGCTTCCGTCATTTGACATAGCTATACCCTTTGGTGCGTTCAATCCTGTTACCCAATTCAAATCAATTATGCTTCCATTAGAAGGTGAAACCTTAGAAATGAATCCATTTTGGTCTTTTTGATCTGGTTTTCCATTTACATTTGAAGCGAACAAGAGATTTTGCTTGGGTGCATATGCTACTGATTCTGGATTCTTCAGATTGGCGGGTGTTTCCCACAATTTGTTACCCTTAGTCTGCCCTACTTTTTCTTGCAGCTGCTCTTGTGCTTGTGCTTGATTATTATTATTATTCAAATTAATGTTGAGTCCACTAAATAATATCATTCCAGATATTGCTACTATGAGCAAAAAGGTTATAACTAACGATTTCTGTGAAAGCCTTCTATTGCTTGAAATCAACATCCCAACATAATGGAACATAATTAATAAACCTAAGTCATTCCTATCATAAACGATGTAGATATCTTAACATAGCAACTGAGGAGAGTACTAATAGCTAGGACAAGAAGATAAATTAGAATATGTTCAAAATATCTAAATTCAATCTGTGTGTCATTGGAATGTTTGTAGGAATAGGACTCATAAGTGCTCTACCCTTTATGGGTCTAACATGCAGATGGTGTACCGGTGCAGGATAGGCCTTCAGAGTGTCAAGAACAGCCGGTGCTGTCGATATTAGATAGCTTAGGTTGAATGATCCTTCTTTTTAAGACACTTCTGAGAAATTTTTCACAAGATGGTATACTACCATTAGTGCATCTAGAGGGTCATTATTATTTCACAGTTCTTATGTACATGTATACGGCCAAGGACAGAATATCAATAGTTCTTTTCCTTCTTCTTCCCAATCTTCCTCTCCTCCTTCTTCCTCTTTTCAACAATCCAAAGCCGCTATAATAGACAACATACCATCACAAAAAGTTACAGTAGGTGACATAGATATGGCGTACAAGCAGCTTGGTAAAAATAATGCCAAACAATCATTTTAATCACAGGACTTGGTGCCACTATGGACACATGGAGTCCCCTTTTGTTAGATCAGCTAATTTCATCAAACTATTCTGTGATTATCTTTGATAATAGAGGAATGGGAAATACAACTACCGGAACAAAGCAATTCTCAATCAGCCAATTTGCTAAGGATACAGCAGGTCTGCTTGATGCTCTAAACATAACCAAGGCTGATGTTCTAGGTTGGTCCCTAGGTTCATATATCGCTCAGGAATTGACGTTAACATATCCAGACAAGGTTAGTAATCTTATTCTATATGCCTCAGGCTGCGGCGGCCAAAATGCTACGCCTACAAGTCCTAGAATATTACAGATAGTTACTAATGCTTCACTATCTATGCAAGAGCGAATAGAGAAACAAATACCTTTAGTATTTCCAACTAAATGGTTCAAAGCAAATCCAGATTACCTAAACTACCTTCCAATCCCTAAAGAATCAGTATCTGCTCAGATAATACGACAACAATTAGAAGCATTTGCAAACTGGACAGGCACTTGTAACACTATCTCAAATTACCCAACCCACTTTGGTCATAGTTGGAACAGAAGATGTTCCGCTGCAAGATGCATTAATGCTAGCAAGAGGAATCCCGGGATCATGGATCGTTCAGATAAGAGATGCAGGACATGGGCTAATGTACCAATATCCTAGTGAGTTTAACAGAGTAATAATAACATTCTTAGAAAATAGTCATGGACATAAAGGGTAAGATTGAATAGGAAGAGGAAAAGGAAATTAGGGATTGTATTAAAGCCTCCTTGGCTGCGTGGCATAGTTTAGGGCTAAAATTGTTGTACCTCAGCTATGTCAGGATTGGTAACCATAACAGCTAAGTATAATTAGGAGGAGCATTGCGGCACCATAATAAATAATGAAAAAATTGTCACTGTAATTTTCTTTACTCTTGTCTAGAACTTTTACGAAGAATTATGCCTTATTTCTTTTATTTTTCATTCTTCATTATTCTATAGGAAACCAAGTTTATTTTCCGAACATATAATCGCATGTTTCCTTATCAATTAACTCCGTACATTTGTCATAAAAGTCGTCAAAGGGCAAATTAGGGGAAGGGAATGGCTGTATATTGAATTCGGGGGGTAATAATTGACTGGATGGGTTTGGCGACTTTTGGTTTGGTCCAAGTGTTATAGCAATATTTTTAACTTTACCATCTCTAAGCACTTGCAAATGTACCACGTCTCCAACATCTTTTGTTTTCAAATAACTGATGATCTCATTCATATTGCTGACGGTTTGATTATCAATTTTAATTATAATATCTCCTCCTAGACGTATCTCTGTTCCATTAATGTTGGCAACTTTGTCACCTCCTCTTAGACCGGCTTTATCGGCTGGTCCTTTTGCAATGATATCTACTACAAGAAGGCCTTGTCTTATCTGAGTCAAGTTCATTGCCCTTGCAATTTCTGGAGTTATGTTTGTTCCAGAAATTCCAAGCGAAGGCCTTTGTTCTTGCCCTTCTTGTTGTAGAGCTTGCTGGTTCGAACTAGGCCTTGCCGCAAGAGTAAGATTAATCTCTTGTTGTTTACCATCCCTAAAAATTGTTAAATCTACTGCATCACCAACCTTTTTCTCCCTTTCTAGATAGGTTAGGATATCGTCAATTTTTCTGATTGTTTTATTATCTATTGCCAGAATTACGTCTCCACCCAATGGGATTTGCCTTCCATTTATGCTGGATATCTTGTATCCTCCTTTTATCCCAGATTTATCAGCAGGACTATTTGCAGTGACATCTGTTACAAGAAAACCTCTGGCTTCCTTTAACCCTAATGCATGAGCTATATCAGGGGTAATATCAGTCCCTGCAATCCCAATCCAAGGATGAGCATACGATCCTGAACTTATCAATGACGGTACAACCTTTACTATGGTATTAGATGGGATGGCAAATCCAATCCCTGCAAATTCTCCTGTAGAGGAGAAAATTGCAGTGTTCATCCCCACAACCTCACCTCTTAGATTCAACAAGGGTCCGCCAGAATTACCTGGATTGATAGGCGCATCTGTTTGGATTATGTCTGGTATAGAAAATGAACCAGTCTGTTCTCTTGATGGGGGGATAAGATCTTGGTCTGGAGAAGGTGGAATTAATGGTGATGGCTCTTCATTAGGTAAAGGTACATTTTCAGATGATGGAATTAATCGTCCCAGACCACTTACTATTCCCTCTGTCATAGAACCTGATAAACCGAAGGGATTCCCTATAGCTGCTACTGGTTGACCTATCTTAAGGTCTAAGGAATTTGCTAACGGTAATGGTTGAAGATTTAGAGGCGACGATATGTTCTGTACCTGCAGTACTGCAATATCGCTGAATGGATCTGAGCCAATAAGCTTGGCATCATAGCTTACTCCGTCAGAAAAGGTTACAGTTATGTTTTCATCGTTCGCAGATGGTACTGTGCTTGCAGGTAACGATACTACATGATAATTAGTTATAATATGTCCATCCTTATCATAAACAAATCCTGATCCTAGGCCAGACTTAAACGCATTGACTGAATCTTTGCCTGAAGAAGTAACCTGAACAACAGAATATTGAACTTTTGAAAATAACTGAGTTAACACAAAACCACCACTTGCATTATAACTAGTACCATTATTTTGTTGTAGAATGGATTGAGCCTTTGCTAAATTTGGGCCGGAAAATGGCATAATAAACATTAGCATTATTAACGACAATGTGGTCAAAATGACTATGGACACAGTTTTTGGCATTGCTTCATATGTCTTTTTCAAGGAACATTAAATGACGTACTTTCCAATAAATAAGGTTAAATTAACCATATTAATTAACAATGTTCCTCAAACTGTTTAAACTCTTTCTAGAGCAATCTTGATATTACTATCAACGCAGGAATCATGAAATTAAAAAGGGACATGAGATATTTACTGCCTAATCAATTTATAATAGGGTCAAACAAGCTTTGATAACACTAAAAATGCACAGAACAAAATCAGTTTTTTCAGTATCATATTTATTGGGACCGGCATTGGTACTATTATTGCTGTTCTCTGCTACTGTCTGCACAACAACAACAAAAAGTCAAACAAACTCCGTCATAGCATGGGCACAAGAGGCTAATTTGTCTTCAACACCCGCATCAATAACAAAAATGACAAAAGATATTCCCACTGGAGAATCCGTATACAAATCAGAATCCATGACATTACCTACTTCACTAGGATCCTTTGTAATATTGATAGCAAATGAAGCACATGAAAGTTGGCAAGATGAAAAACACAAGTTAATCACTGACAGGAACCCTTACTATATTCCAAAAAGCCTAGTCATACCGCAAGGAACTACTATAACGTTTCTTAATGCAGATGCTCCTTGGGACACACCCCATCCTCAAACAATTGAAGTCACAGATAGTAAAAATGGAAATGTCGTCTATACTACAGGAGCACTGGATTACACAAATAGTTCTAAGCCAACTAAACTTCCTGTTGGTAACTATACTATTGTTAACACGGAATATGAGGCAGAAGAAGGAACTATAACGGTTACAAATCAAAATTCAAATGGTAACTTAGTGGTAGGAGGGTTCTATACTCCTTCTCACCAAGTTGAAAACAATAAGGATAATGATGGTGGTGTGCATCCAGGATCTCTGCAATATTATAGAACTGAATTTCCAAAAAGTGGATTTCGAATCCTTAGCGAATATAATTTTACCTATGCAACATGTGACTACTGTCCTGGCAAATACTGGCCAGATAATAAAACAGGGGACCACACACTGATAATATATGCTACAGAACAGCCGTTGTCAGATGCTCTCATCAAGCTAAAGAAAATGGTTAGAGATAATGTCTATATCTAGCAATAATGGATTGGAGTAGGATTCCACAATTCTTTATGAATAAATTGTGAACCAGCAGGGGTTATTGAGTGCTGGATTCCTAGAACGGCTACATACTTGTCCATTTCCTAAACAAAACATGAAAGCGAAATATAGGGAGCCACATCTGTATCATAATCTAATCAATGGATACTTAATGGTAAGGTTGGAATTAAGGGAAATTGAGGGATTCATATCTGCTTGAGCCTTATTACCAAAGGGGTTCAGCTATTCTTTACAAATCAAGTGGCCATACCAGTGGGATTTGAATCCTACTGGTAAGTGGGTTCAACTACATTATTTCAGTTAAGGTATCGACGTCAAACTTTAGATATTCTCCACTATACCTTAGAAACAGCAAAGGATTCAACATCTATTTCAGTCACGATATTATATTAAAAAATCTGTTCGTAAATGAATTGTTCTTCTTCTATATAGAAGCACCCATTCTTAAAATATAATGTGAAAATTGGAATATTAGGATTGATATCCTGTGTTTTATTGATGTTTCTTAGTTAATTGTTAAAGATAGATTAAATAGGTTAGGTATTTTAATTACCATTTGTCAAGATTGTTATAATGAGCAGATAGATGAGACTTAAGCCATATAATCTACAAAACAGTATATAGTTCTTTATAGGGTAATTAATGATAGAGAAATAAAGGAGTCAACACACCATTTAATTCTAATGACGGTACAGTAGTTCAAAATAAGCTTTCCTACCTTCCAAGCGTAGGTAAATCGAATAAAGCATGGCTAACGGAATTACGGGATGAGTAACGCTTTTGGATTGTTGTCTCTTCATATCTGTGAATCATTATGGCATTTGCTGGTGCTTATTACCGTTAATTGCCAATAATTATATAGTCATAATGCGTATATAGTACATGGCAACTAGAAAAGACGCAAAAGAAGAACTAACAACAACACAACATGAGCAACAACAAGCGGTCAATAAAGCATTAGATGAAACAAAAGATGAAATTAAAGTAGCAACTAGAGAAGCAGCAAGAGAAATTCCTCGG
>DASTUU010000114.1:0-3431 GCA_035759485.1 Nitrososphaeraceae archaeon | reverse complement strand
AGCAACTGCATTAATAATCCTGCCGTTACAATGGGTCCTATCCCCAACTCCATTAGAGTTCCTTGCTGAGCAGCAAAGATTACCCTTGCAAATGCAAGAAAATCAAATTTGGGATCGTCTGTAACTCCATATAATGGAATCTGACCCATTACTAGATACAACAAAACAGCAATACCAGACCAAATAAGTTTCTCGGAGAGCTGTATTTTCTTTTTGGGTTTCTCTACTTGAGGAACGTACTTTGAGATTGTTTTTACTCCCTTTCTGATTATGCTTTCACTTTGTGTGGTTTTCATTTCGCAAAAACTTCTCCTCCTGCTGACTCAATCTTTTGTTTTGCAGTCGCAGAAAATTGTGCTACTTTAACACTCATAGCACTTTGCATTTTCCCTCCGCCCAGTACCTTATCGTATCCTAATGAAGTCAAATCCAAAAATGCTTTATTATTCTGCATAAAAGAACCATGACGAGCAAATAGAGAATCTAGTTGACCTACATCTACCCATTTTCTAACAATTTTATGATTTACGGAATTGTGAGATTCATGACCGAAATGGTGTTCATGACCAAAATGATGAGGCTCTTCAATGACTGTCCTAATCCAGAAGTGTTTGTGCTTTCCGGCTCCGCCAACTCCTCCTCGTGCCCCTGATTGCCTGTGCTGACCTATTTGACCCCAACCACAATATCGACTCCCTCTTTGTTTTCTACTTTTCCTAAGTCGGGTTGCCATAAATTTAACATTCTCCTTTTGTCATTGGGATAGGGGTATCGTACTGTAGATTCAAATATTTCACCTTAATTAAGTCTTACTGTACTTTAGATCATGCGTCTGATTATGTCGGAAAGTTCCCTGTCTTCGCCCAGTATTCCTTTCTGATTGTATTGTGTTTTCGTTTTCCTTTTGAATCCTCCTCGAGGAGGATTTAGCGCAAACCATGGCTTTAACACCTGCAGGCTCGAAAGCCTTACTTTGTCTTTAGCTATATCTGAGGCGAGAGCATCAATGCTATTGTATGGTCCAGCTTCTTGTAAAACCGGTTTGGAACCACTAGTCTTGCCTCTTTTTTCTATTAATTCCTTCACCAAACCTGCGTCAACATGAGACCAGGCTACAAACTCCTTAATCTTCCTCAACATACCTAGGGATTCTGGTGTCTCAGGCAATATCGTTGCCCAGAATTTTTTGTACAAGTTGAGACTATCTAGAGTATATTTAGCCCAATGAGGAACGTTGACGCTTCCTTTTATCCGAAGAACGACAAAAGCCATATCTAAAGTCATCCCATGATATACGTACTTCTAATAGCATTGAAAATGGCTTTAGTAGTAGACATCATCGTATTCGTGGATCCGAATGATTTTGTCCATGCATCCTTTAGACCTGCTAATTTGAGAAGATTCCTAATATTCTCCCCAGCTACCAACCCCAAACCTCGTGGACCGGGGATAATTTCTATCGTTACGCTTCCACCTTTTCCTCTAACCTTAAAAGGAATTGAATGTAATTCAGCACACCGACACTCCCAACTGCCACAGCCTAGCTTCACAGGTATAACATTCAGATATGCAGCATTTGTTGCTTTATCTATTGCTATCCTCATTTGCGCTGCCTTGCCTTTTCCTAGTCCAAACCATCCTGCTTCATTGCCAATTGCCACCAATGCATCAAAACGTGTCATTTCACCAGCATCAGTTTGTTTTTGGACAATACCCACGTGAACCACTTGAGTTTTCATGTCCGGGATCAGATGTTTCACTATTTCATACTCGTGAATCCTCATACCGTTCTCATATACTTGCTCCATAGAGTTGACTTTACCCTCAAGTATTAGACTTCCTAGCCTCGTCCTAGGCTTCCACTCTCCCCCTTGTTCTTGCTGTTTAGAATATCGACTCATATTGATCTCCTACTCATTCGAGAGAATCGCTAGGACTTTGGACATTTGCATTTTCCCTATCGTGTTCATTGGGCGGCTTTCCGCCCAAAATCAGTGCTGCTATCGCTTTTACATGTATTTGATAATTTTCAGGAACTAGGCCCTCCCTAATAATAGAGGAAAAATTCCGATTGTATTTGTCTATATCTTCTGACTTTATTTTAAGTGCGTAGTCTGCAATATGCTGACCGTTAAGCCGATATTCCGGAGGAAATGATTCAGTTGAGATCGGAATATTTACTCCTGCTTGGACAATTCCTTTCATACATGCCGCTATTCTACTGGTAAAGGGTTTATTTCCCATATATAGTACGGCTTTATTGATACCTTTTTCTAAAGCCTTTTTACCAAGCAAAGCACCGGCTAGGTAGCATGCAGGCAGACTATTCAAAGACCCTTTCCAACCATATCTTCGGAGTTCTCTACTATAAGCAGAAACTTTTAATATATCGCCTAGTATTTCAGGTTCTAGAATTTGCGCAATGAGATTCTGATTGGATATTTTGATCGTTACAAAATTTTGCCTGCCCAAAAGCATGGCTTCTCTTTTGCGGTAATTGGTTTTATGAGTACGAATTCTCTTTAAAGTATGAACATAACTCATGATGATTCTCCGTTAACAATTGAAACCCTGCGAGCAAATAGACTTATAAACGTTTTATCTTGCTCAAAAAGTGTTTTACAGACTACTTATTGAAAAGAAGAGACTATCTTTTGTTTCTTCGAAGAGATATTGTAGCAGCAAATGCACCTGCTCCAATACCGTTATCTATATTCATGACTGCGATGCCTAAAGTACAACTTTGTAACATTGTTCCGAGGGATGCGACTCCATTAGAACAAAAACCATAACCGGTCGAAGTAGGAACACCTATCACTGGGATATCAACAAGCGAAGAGACCACACTTGGCAATGCCCCCTCCATTCCCGCAATAACAATAATGGCGTCTACATCTTGTGATACCATTTCCTTTAGCACCGGAAACAATCTGTGTATTCCGGCTATACCAACATCATAAGATAATAGTGTGCTACATCCCATAGCTTTAGCTATCAGTCGAGCTTCTTCAGCTATGCCGATATCAGCCGTACCGGCTGTCATTATTCCGATTTTTGAGTTGTCATAGCTCGTCAGAAATGAAAAACTCCTTGCGACAAGCATAGTTGAACTCCGTCTCCCCACTTCAATTTTGAGTCGTTTTCTTTTGAATGCAGAATAAAGTTTAGAGAAGTGATTTTCCCTAATTCTACTTATTAGTACAACGTCCTTTTTCTCAAGCATAGAAAGAGCAATGCGAATTACGTCTTTAGGATCTTTTCCCTCTGATAATATTACCTCAGGCGTGAGTTTTCTTATGTCCCTACCTATGTCTATCTTTGCCAAGTTGTCTCCTACCGATTCCACTGAAAACAGCGAAATATCCTTTAGAGCCTTAGTCACGGTTATCTCTCCTCTGCTTAGTCTGGTGAGAATATCCGTGAGGTTCAAC
>DASTUU010000113.1:0-3113 GCA_035759485.1 Nitrososphaeraceae archaeon | reverse complement strand
TCATATACTAAATACGAATTACGGCTGCTACTTGTTCTGTAGTTGTTGATCTTAACTCATCTTTAATCGCCTGCAATATCTGCTCCCTAGCCGTCAAACTAGAGAAATCTACAATCTTTGAACCGTCAAGTATGTGAATCTGGGGGGCAAAATCACTATACTTATCCACTCGTTTTTCTGATTCGAGGAGAATATGCAACTTTTCTAGGACTTCGTTAGGAGTTCCATTTAATACTGTGGCGTTGTCCACAGAGAGCCTTACCCGGCCGTACCTGTCGAATACAAGAACAGGTCGTTTTTTTGATCTCAAAAATAACTTCCTCTTGTTAATTTCACAAGCAAACACGTGATAATTCTCCATATCAAATATGCGGTTCACTCCTTCTGACATGCCGAACAGTTCACAAGCCAAAATCCTTGCTTCCTCTTCGTTTATTTCTCTCTTCTTTGAAGAGCTTATGTCTAAGCTAATATTTCCTGAGGCTGTTGCTCTTAATAGTGAGCGCTCGGAAATGTAACTAGACTGTAGACTAAGTGATTCCGGATGTGCTCCACGCTCAATAGCGGCCTCCTTTACCTCGTTAACTAAAGAGGAAATATCATCTATAGAAGGATTATCTATGGTCTTTTCTCTTTCTTCATACACAAGCGCTGCGGCAACGCCAATACAGGATATTATTTCAGCATAGCCAGGAATTTTGTATTGCAATTTAAGTTTTTCAGCAAGATATGGCACAAGAACTGCTGCGCCTCCACCACCACCTATCATAACAATGTGCTCCCTTCTTAGTCCGTATTCTTTGATCATAGGCTCCATTAATTCTTGAACTTTCTTCGAAGATTTATCGAGTATTATTCTCGCCGTCTCTTCTGGTGAACAATTGATTCTCCTCCCCAGAATAGACATAGCCAAACGTGCTGCTTCGGTATTACCATGAGCATAATCTGAAATAGGTACCACTCCAATGGCATTAGCGGCACATGTGTTTGTAATTGCAAACCTTATTCCCCCACCTGTTTCTATAGCAACATAGTCCATAGGATCTCCATCCTTAGGTGCAAAGGTGATTATTTGTCCACCCTCAAGGTCAGATGGATTAGCAAAGCATGAATAGGGTAGACCTGATATGTGTGCAGATCTGGGACCAATATCTGTTATTTTCTTACCTGACCATCTAATAAGTGACCCACCTGCGACACCAGCAACTCGAACGTCAAGAGAACGTATACAAGTTGGATGCTGCATAATAGTTACATAGCGCATCTCTGGCTTTCCATCTTTGATAATACAAATATTCGTCGATGTACCTCCCACTTCCACAAAAATTCCGTTCAAAACATGCAAATGAAGAAGAGCTCCAGCCACGCTAGCGGCGGGCCCAGAAAGAACAGTAAAAATAGGTTTCTTCTTAAATGTTCTGACATCAATGGTCCCCCCATCGCCTTTCATGATCATTAATGGCGATGTTATTTTTTTACTTCTGACTGCCGATTCTACAAATTTTGCAGTATTAATTGCTCTTGGAAGAATCCCTGCATTAATAGCAGCTGTCAATGTTCTTATTTCTAGACCATAAATACCTGATAATTCATGACCCGCTGTACTTGGTATTTCTGATTGTTCAATGACGAAAAGCTCATTACTAGGATCATCGACGCCATAAGCTTCACTCACAGTTAGAACTTCGGCTCCTTCTCTGCGAAGGCGAGATATTGCATCTTTAACGTCCTCGGCATTAATATACTTAGAGGTATCTAAGAATTGGTAACAAGTCTTGAGGTATTTATTGGGAGCTAATGGAACATTGCCAATATTTGTGCGCTTGATTATGCTATTCTTTTCCAGTCCCACACCCATTCCTATGATTCCGACCTTTGCGGTGTCTCCTTCAAGCAAAGCATTCACTGCTTGAGTTGTACTATGTGAAATCAATTCAATTTCTGAATTCTCTATTTTGGCTTCATCCAAAAGCTTAGATAAAGTCATTATGATACCATCGGAAACCCCCTGAACCGACGAGTGAGTCGTGGGAACAGTCACGCTAGCGAGTATTTTACCTTCAAATATGTCTATAGCTACGGCTTTTGTGAATGTGCCTCCAACATCAATGCCTACTCTTACTCTCCTCGTCATTCCAAAAACTGTCCGGTGCGCCTAATCCATAGGCTATTACTCTATTTAAATTGGTTGTGATATAACTTGAAAATCTATTTACTAAAAAGTTAGAAAAACCTCATTCACAGGATTAGTGATCCCCATGTTGCGAATTGTTTTTTCAAATTCTTGTTTCTTATCAGACACGAGAATTTCCAATCTACCGGTACCCACCTTTTTTAGCATCCGGTTTGAGACCAAATACCTTTTTACTAACTTCGCTACACTTCTAGATGAGTCTAAAAGTTTTACGGACGGTAACAAGGACTCCAAGTAGTTCTTAACAAATGGAAGGTGGGTGCTTGCTAGCACCATTATGTCAATATTTGTGTCCAAATTTTCATCAAGCACTCTAAGAATTGTGTCATATGTCCTCCTTTCATTACTAATATGGATACCTTCTTCTATCAATTTTATTACGGGCGAGGCATCATATCTTGAAATGAGTATATGTTGTGGCACTTTTTTCCTGATTTCATTGTCGAATTCTTTACTCCTGATAGTATTGGTAGTACCCATTATTCCAATATGTTTTTTCTTCGTCAGTCTAGATGCTTCTTCTAAGGGAGGCTTGACGCCTATAACAGGAACATTAGTAATTGAATTTAATTCATTTAGAACCTGAACAGAAGGTGTGGTCGATGCAACTACAATGAGCTTTGGTTTGTATCGCTCGAGATAGTTCAAGGTGTCGACTATAACCTGCCGTAACATATTATGTGATTTATTTCCGTATGGAAAGTGAGCCTTATCAGCAAAATAGAGAATATTTTCAGATGGTATTTCTTTTCTTAACTGCCTAACTATTGATAAAGATCCTACTCCAGAATCGAAGATAGCGACTGGGTTATACAGCAATCATTACTATCATATTGCTCCAACTACAAAAATACTTCTAAAAATATAAGCTAATCATTATATTCTAATAATATATTACTATCTGTAACGACAAACAGTT
>DASTUU010000112.1:0-2979 GCA_035759485.1 Nitrososphaeraceae archaeon | reverse complement strand
TATGCTCTGTCTTATCAGAAAACATGATATCTCTTGCCCTGTGATGAACCTCTGGCAAATTCCTAGGCAAAACATCTATGTTCTTAGGATAGTTCTCGACCAAAAATATCCGCTTGTCATTTACTGGAGACGCATCTATTGCCTCTCTTAGGGGGGTATTACTTAACAAGCTGCCATCCCACCCGTATACACCTTTTTCCACCTCTACCCAAGGAAAATTGTATGACGGATAACCGCTTGCCGCAAGAATGTGCTTGGGAGTTATCTGCTGCTTCGAACTATCAAAAACTAGAGCCTCTGCAGTGAGTACATTTGTAGCCGTTATTATTAGGCGTGCATTTGGCTTTCCATTAGGGTTTAATTTCTTATAATCAACATATTTATCCAAGGTTTTTGCTAAGGGTGAATGATCATATATATAGGTCCATTTTTCCGGCGTAAAGTATTCAGGATCTGAGATTGCATACTCTGGTTTCCATCTTGGTTTGAACATTTTATCATTTCCGAAAATAGCAGAGCTATAGAAAGATCTTAGCTGTTTGATCTTCCTTATTTTTTCGTTTGCGCTTATGGCTTGATGATTTTCACCTTCATTTTTTCTTCCGAAGAAAGAATATGGGTAATAACTATCCAAACTACGCGACAGTTGTTCTGCAAACCCAGGGCTCAAAAGATGAGAGAAAGGAGTAGGGTTATTCAATTCTACAAAGCCATGAGATAATTCCAACCAGAACTGTTCAAGTGATTGCTCAGGGGAATCTCCATTTTCGGTGCCTGCTATAATTACAGCATTTACTGCGCCAATAGATGTGCCAGCAACAATATCGATCTTGATATTTCTTTTTGCAAGCGCCTTGTACACCCCACATCCAAAAGCTCCCAACGATCCACCGCCTTGGAGTATCAGTACATTTTCTATTGTCTTAGTCTTGTCTATTGAAGATGATGTCAATGTAATTGATAGTTTACTATCATCATTTCTTTTGCTTTTTTCTTTATCTAAATCCTTATTGTTGTTAGTTTTAATCATCATCCTCCTATTTTTCTTCTTAACCAAGTATATTCCACATCCTCCGCCCTTGTGTCTTGTAAAGAAGCATGAAGCTTTTTTACTTACTCCACATATGGACCGTGAACCAATTGATCGTAGAATCTGACGGATTTGATATTGACAAATTCAAGCATACCATATCTTGATAATTCTCTACCAAATCCACTATTTTTTATACCGCCAAATGGAACACGAGGATCAGATATCACGACATTATTTACCGTAACCATTCCCGCTTCCACCATTGATGACAATTCTTCTGCCTTCTCTAAGTTTTGTGTCCAGATGCTAGCTCCAAGACCAAATTTTGAATCATTTGCAATCTTTATTGCTTCCTTTTCGTCATTAGCGATGATTATTGGTGCTATAGGACCAAAGACCTCCTCTTGAGCCACCTCCATGAGAGGGGTAACATTCGTAAGAATAGTTGGTCTATAAAAATAACCCTTTCTATCTTCAATTCTTTCTCCCCCTGTTAGAAGCTCTGCTCCCTCCTTTACAGATCTCTTAGTAACTCCTTCCATATTTTCAAGGCTCTTAGCGTTAACTAGTGGGCCCAGATCTGTATCGTCAGCAAGCGGATCGCCGACTTTCAGTTTTTCAGTCTTTTGAACAAATTGTTCAGTAAACCCCTTTGCAATATCCTTAACAACTATGAATCTCTTGGATGCTATACAACTCTGTCCGCAGTTAACGAATCTACCTTTGACTGCGCCTGACGAGGCCTTCTCAATATCTGCATCTTCGCACACAATGAATGGATCACTTCCTCCCAACTCCAATACAGTTTTTTTCAGTTTAGAGGTAGCCCTCTGCGCCACTTTAGCTCCTACAGGCACACTTCCTGTGAATGTTACCGCATTAACTCCCACTGAATCTATAAGTGACTCTGCAATTTTTGAATCTCCAACCAATGTTTGAAAAACGCCTTCTGGTACGCTAGCCTTTTGGAAAGTCTTTTCAATTTCGATCCCACATTGCATTGTTGCACTAGCCGGTTTCAATACAATGGTATTTCCAATCATCAAAGAAGGGGCTGCAAACCTCAGTCCCTGCCAATAAGGAAAATTCCATGGCATTATACTAGCTATAACTCCAAGTGGTTCAAATGTTACTACACTTTTTCTTGCATCCGTGTTAATGACTTCGCCTGCTGAGAATAGTTTTGCGTTATCTGCAAAGTATTCAACTGTCCAAGCACATTTATCAATTTCAGCTCTAGATTCTTTTATGGATTTTCCCATCTCCTGTGTCGCGGTCCTAGCAAGACTTTCTTTGTTTTTCCTAAGTTCATTGGCAAAGGAATACAGATGATCAGCTCTTTTGTCAATGTCCTTTTTCCATTCTGCAAACGCATCCCTTGCCCTTCTTACAGATTCATTTACCTGTTTCTCATCAATTACTTCATACTCTTTCAGTAGCTCTTCTGTTGCAGGATTTATTGTTTCGATTCTTCGTTTCGATTGGGTCTGGGTATCATTACCTCTAGTGGTCAAGGATTCATTACACCTCTTCCCACGATTTTTCGATCTTTCAGCATCTCTAAAGCTTCTATAGCCTAACCTAGTTTAAATCGATTTGAAATCAACGATGTAATTATTCTCCTTTTTGAAAGTGAAACAGTCAACTTTTAGACTTCCTTTCTGTTACATTGTTATTTGTCATTTTAACTCACACTCTTTTTCGTATGGAAGTAAGAAACCAGATACTGTCATAGTCTATTACTATTCAAATCTATTTTAAGGATGACGATGATTAGCAAGCAGGCATGGCAGGAAGTACCTTTTTTATCATTAGAAATGGACCGACAAGATTAGTATTGATCACATAACGGAAATCCTCAACAGGATAGTCTAGCAAATATGGCATAGGAGACGATCCAATGGTAGAAGCATTGTTGACAAGTATATCTAGACGTCCTTTAAATT
>DASTUU010000111.1:0-2511 GCA_035759485.1 Nitrososphaeraceae archaeon | reverse complement strand
TACAATTCAGCCCGGCTCAGACGCAGACCTTGTCATTGTTGATTTATCATTGAGACAGAAAGTATCGCCAGAAATATTACAGTCCCATTCCGACTATACAATCTATGACGGATGGGAATTAAATGGTTGGCCTGTAATGACTATAGTAAGAGGACACGTTATTATGGAAAATGGCAAGATAAATGAGTCTGCTCTTGGACACGGCCAGTTGGTACAGCGTCACTAGATAGCATAGCTGTTTGAGCGCGATCACTTACTTAAAGTTGACTATGTCAAAAGAATGATCCTGATATATCTTATAATAGCTGACATTGTTGGGCCTTGGAAAGATGCCTACCTCGATGACTCCTGGGACACTTTTTATTTCGCTGACCATTTTTCTCACAGAGGCAATAGATTCAAAGGTAACGTCAAATATAATGTTTCCATTTTCTGTAAAGTACGGAAAACCTTTATGCAGTAATCTTAATCTGCAATCTATAGCTCTGATATTCAAGTCCTTGATTTTCCTAACAAATAATGCTCGTGCAAAAGGATGGACTTCAATAGGAACTGCTAAGTTTAGTCTACTATTATATTTTGATGAGTCAGCTAATATTACTATTCTGTGCGCAGCCGCAAATAAAATTTTCTCTCTGAATAGTGCGCCTCCTCCTCCTTTTATCATGTGATACTCAGAGTCCAATTGATCTGCTCCATCAAATAAGATCTGGATGTTCATTGCTTCGTTTTCATCTATAACCTTCAATCTGTTACGTTCTGCCTCCAACTTAACTTGCAAAGAAGAAGCGATGAACTTGAACGACTGCTTACCAGGCAGGCTGCCCATCTGGGAAACAATCCCTGCTACCGTTTTTCCGCTTCCTAGTCCAATGACCTGGGTTCTAACTTTTAGGAAGTGCTCTCGGATGTGCTGAAATAAATCCTTCGTCTTGTTTTTCTTGAGTACAGAGCTATGGGACCCACGCATTGATTATTTGTTTTCTATTTATAACTTATTTAAAGGCATAGATATCAGACTTACTTACTTTATTTGATAAAATAAAGTCTTTAAAAATTTGGTCGCAACTCGAGCTAGATTTTTTCAAGGCTAGCTAGTGCATCCCTATTCCTTTTCTTATTGGAGGGAGTCGTTGACACTTTTTCCTGTTTCGCATCTAAATCTTTGTTTTCTAGACGATCTAAGGCCATCATTATTTCTTTCTGGGTATCTTGTATCTTCTTTTCTTGTTCTATAAATGATTGAGTACGGTGAGAAAAGAATTGGGATGGTTTTTGAATTTGCACCTTATTCTCTCTATTCGTTACAGAGACAAATTGCTTGAACGGAGGAATAGGTGGTCTTGATCCAAGATGAGTCTCTTTTTTGGAAAGCTGATTAAGCTTCTCATCGACCTGTTTCATCTTATTTTGCAGAAAAGAATTGAGGTCATTTCGCAGATTTTGAAGCTCGGAGATATCATAAGTCGATCTTACTTCGGCTATCTCTTTTTCAAAGGTTTGCAATTTTTCATTGTACTGCAGGACGAGTCTGTCGTATTCCAGTGGACTAATTTTCCCCTGGTTCATTGCTTCGGCGACCCGGGTTAAAGATTCAGCGGTTAGACTTTTCTCAAATTCCAAGGAATGAAGATAAGATTTCAGCTCGGATTCGGAAGTCAAAGGCATATTTTTTCCAACATTTAAAGCATTAGGGCTTCTTAGTTTTCCTAACGCTCTATTTATGGCAAAACCTACCATCGTTCCTACTATTAGGAACGATATAATCGACCCAATTGTAAAGAGCAACTGAGAATTTTCAATGACTGTAGCCAATAGTTTTTTCGATCTCTTTATATAGACCATAGGAAGATAATATATTTTTTCTGTAATACAGCAGGTTGTAATACGGCAAGTTATGCTAACTTAGCGATAAAGCTTTTCCTGATAATATTTTCTCATATTCTACCAACATCTTACAGATGAGGGAAAAACATCCGGGGATGTGGTAACCCATGCCCTATGTGTATTGTCTGGGTGTACTTGTATTCTCTGGAGTTAAGTCAGTTTCAGAAATACATACATATATGTAAATAAGTAAGTAAGAAGGAAGAAAGAACTATAGAGGATATCAATCAAAAGGATAGATTGAAGCATTTGATGATTATTATTCCTCATATCCCAACTCGCAGTTCATTGACCAAGTTTTGGATGTTTGTCCTTTTTTCCTTACCGGTTCTCAAATATTTAATAATGACCTCACCCTTTTCAATTTCCTTCGGCGCTAAGATGATTACAACAGATGCGTTTTTTGATGATGCATCGTCCAACTGTTTTGCTAGCGAGCGATCTTGAAGGTTGTAGTCAGTCACAAATCCATTATTTCTAAGGTTGGATATTACACGCATCACCTTTTGTTTTGTCATATCAGAAGTATATGCGACATAGACTATCCGACTATGTGCCTTCCGTAAGAGGTTTCGTTGTCGAAGGGCAAGAATGATTCTCTCTACACCAGCAGCGGCTCCTGTC
>DASTUU010000110.1:0-3227 GCA_035759485.1 Nitrososphaeraceae archaeon | reverse complement strand
TTGTTCATTTAGCCATCTAATACTTGGTACCATTTCAGAAGGTCCAGTAGAGCAGTTTAATCCGAATACATCTATTCCCATGTCGCTGACAGTGGTATATGCTGCCTGAATAGGCGTTCCTAGAAGCATCTTTCCATACTGGTCCAGTGTTACGTTTGCAATTATAGGAACTCTCATAGCTAAATTGTCTATTGCCTCATGACACGCCTCAATAGCCATCTTGACCTCTAGTATATCCTGACTAGTTTCTATCAGCAGAGCGTCTACACCTCCTTTTATGAGTCCTGTGGCTTGAGGTACAAAGGCGTCTTTTATTTGATCTGGAGTCTTTGAACCCAGATCCGGGTCATTAGAGCTGGGGAGATATCCTGATGGTCCCATTGATCCAATGACAAATCTATGTCCATCATTGAACTCATCGCAAACCTCTCTGGCAAGTCGGGCAGCCTTAATATTGAATTCAATGGTTTGCTCTCCGTAACCATACTCTTGCAACTTATACATGTTGCTTCCAAAGGTGTTAGTCTCTATACAGTCTGCTCCCGAAGCTAGATATTGCCTATGAATTGTCTTTATCCATTCGGGTCTAGTAAGAACCAGACCGTCGTTGAAACCTTCCTTATTAGCTGGGAAGTCCTCTGCGCGTGGAGACAGCTTTTGAATTTCAGTACCCATCGCTCCATCGAAAAGAATTATTCTTGTATTCAAATCTTCTAGTAGTGACCGTTTCATCCCTGGACGGAAACTGCGAGTAACCAGAATTTTACCTTTTACCTTCTTGTTATAGCACAATCGAAGCCAGGTCTTTATCGCGATATATTTATTTTTTACATTAAGTGAGCAATGACGGATAGAATTTTAGAGACTGAATTAATCGCCGGTAAGGAATGTAATTGTAAATTCTGTTGAATTACATTCAATTTCAAAATTAATAGATATAAATAAATACTATCGTCATAATACGGTGGATTTTTTTAGGTATTGCAGAAATAGATAGATACCTGGTTTCTTGACCATCTGCAGATTAGCTAACTAACTACTATTACAATACTAGCAGATTAGCTAACTAACTAACAACTATTACAATACTATACATGAAATAAATAGAGTCTAGTAAACCCTTAACATTGCCTGGGGCCCATAGTTCAGCTTGGATAGAATGGCTGCCTGCGGAGCAGCTGGTCGAGGGTTCGAGTCCCTCTGGGCCCGTCGCTCTATAGACTAACGAGGAGGGTCTAACTCACATCTTCTCATATAGACTCTAGCCATTGTTGATGCCTGCCAGAAAGAATAGATATTCCAAAGTTATTTTGTTGCAGGTAAATACCTCCATCTTTCGTACTGGCCTTGTTGTTGTTGTCCTGCCATAAGAAATAACTGATCAGAAGATACCTTATTTCTTATTGACTTTGCAGGTACACCTGCAACTATGTCTTCATTAGGTAATTATTTATCACAGCTGCCCCACATCCAACTATTACTCTGCTTCCAATAGTGATTTTATTCTTAAGCGTACAATTAAGTCCCATCCAAGACGTTATGCCGTATACAATACGACATAAAATAGGGAATAAAAAAGATAAGGAGAGTTTTACTGAACTTGCATTGGACAAAAAAGCAGTCTGACATTCGATAGATAAAAATATAAAGAAGAGTATTTTGTACGAAAATTATGTTGAGCAATTCAAAAATGGCCTAGACTACAAAGAATTCGAAGGCATAGTCAGAAGCGAGGTTGTAAAGACTTTATTAGATAACAAAAATCTTTTGCAAAATGCACTAGTCTCTGTAATAGTGGCTCTAAGAAATGACTCTGACAGATATCTTTTGATTGACAGGAAGGAATTGACACCTTTCACCACTCATACTATAATAAACTACAATTCCTCTTTAGCGTTAAGACGACCCCCATATTTGCAGGTAAATGAACAGTTGGTCACTGAAAGGGTATTAAAAATGGCTGAGAAGATACTCTATAACCTACAAAAAGGCATAGTTGATAGTACTATAGCAACGGCTGCAGGATTAGAGAAAGACAGTTCATTCCCCACAACGGATCCTTCGTTACCAAACCACCAATCAACCAACATGCATTTAGATAGGAGACTGTTCAGAAGAAGTGTATAGAGATATATTTCCCGGAATTCACTTAACCCAGTGATGGCGCATCGTAAAGGAAACAAAACTCACGCTTATAGTGCACAACGGTCAGGAAGTAAGAAGTACGCTAAAGCTGAAAGGCGTAAGAGAAATAGGCCTAAGGCATAGCCGACTAAGTTGTTGTCTGCGTATTGTATATTAATAATTATTGTATTAATAGCTATTCGAAGTCTCTCATATCACACAAAATTGTACAACCTGCGTCAGGATAATATTTTAATTTTAAACTAGTGAAGAGTTGTCAATAACTTGTCTTCCTTTTTTCGAAAATTTGATATTGATAATTTACTACTTGCTTGTTCTACGCTTCAATTTGTTTGGGTCAATTGAGATTAAGATTAAACGCGCTCAGTTTATGCTAGCCCTTGTGTTTTAACTTTAATCTCAAACATTTGGCATTTCTGTAATTCTCATGCATTAAGAATGAATATATAGCTAAGCTAACTGCCCCTAAAGCATGAAAAGCAAAATCCTACCCTTGGTATTGACTGCTTTAGCAGTCTCATTTGTCTTGTTTGCGTTGGGGTTAGCTGGTATGAGTAACTACTCGGCCGCAGCACAGGAATCTGAGTCAGGAACGACAGTGTCAATGTCTAAAGGTTCACAGGCCCCAGATAATCCCGAATTTTATGTGCCTGCAGAGGTCACTGTGAAATCAGGCGAAACTATAACTTGGAAGAATGAGGACACTGCAATACACACCGCCACTTCGGGTGAAAACTCGACACCTGATGGTAAGTTTGATACCAGTCTTGTTTCGCCAGGACAAAGCAGCAAACCTCAGGCAATGCCATCTGAACCAGGAGAATACTCATACTTCTGTACATTGCATCCATGGATGACTGGAACTGTCACCGTCAGTTAAACTGACCCTCTCATTTTTTTAGAACATGATCTTAACCTGAAGGTCTTGAGATCGAGATTGAGATTATAATTACCCCTCTTGGAAAAAAGAGCAGAAAACGCTGCATAGTTGGCGGCTATTGTATCCTTCTCTTTTTTTACCCCTATATTTAAAAGATGTATAATCAATCGTGAAAAAATGTTTTCTCTCCTCTAGTTTGCGG
>DASTUU010000109.1:0-3508 GCA_035759485.1 Nitrososphaeraceae archaeon | reverse complement strand
GAATCAACCATATAGAGAAGGGAGAAACTGCAAAGTAACGACTTTTTTGATATCCACTGTATCGTTTAGACCCGCACTGAGTCGGTTTCTTATGTATCCGTCGATACGAATTAATTGCTTGCCTCTATCGGTATCTTTTGCTGGCCAGCTAGAACTGTGGTTTTCTTACCTAGTGAAGACAACTCTAATGCATCTCCACTTGTAATATTAAGTCGTTCAATTACTTCTGGATCAACACGTGCAATTATCCTTCATACATCTCGTTGCTCTGCTTCAGCGACTTTTAATGTTGCTGGTTTTGGATCTTTTTTATTGTTACTGTCATGAATATTCTTATCGATATGATTATCATCAATATTTGGAGTCATACTTTATAATTAAAGAGGCAAAATGTATATAACCGTTACTCACATTGGGTTACTAATGGCCAGACAGATAAAGATAAAAAATAGTTTATTTATACCAGAGAAGACGCTTTAAAGGGCGGTCAGCTGATCAGATACTGTGATTAATAAATATAGGCACACCTCTACCAATAGGAGAACCGATAGAGATATTCGTATAGAGAGCAAAGCATCAGGATATCTTAGTCTTAGCCAAATACAGACGCAAGCGATAACTGACTTGGATTCAAAAAAGCTACAGCCCTGCCTGTCATTTATTTTCCAATGCTATCCAACTTCACCTATACCTACTAACACACTATGTGTGGATAACGATTAAATATTTATCCCAACTATTATAATTAAAATTGACTAGTCGTATTTCTCACAGATCATTATCATCGATGCATAATGACAGCGCAATTCTTGATATCATTGGCAACAATACTAGAAGAAAAATTCTTGCAACTCTCGCACGAGAGCCAATGTATTTTAATCAACTTGCAAAGGAGATAGGCGTAGGACAACAGGCTATTCTCCGACATATGAAGGCATTAGAGGATATTGGACTGGTTGCATCGTATGCCGAAAAGAGTAATCTGGGAGCTCCTGATAGAAAGTATTACCGACTTAATTCTTCGTTTAGCCTGAATATCTCTATTTCTCAGGATTCTTTCTCAATAGAAAACCGCAAAATTGAGCAATACCGATACAAAGAATCAGATAAATTCTATAAGGAATATGACTTACTTACACAGGACAATGATGGAGAGAGTCTAAAAAGACTCCAAGCTAATCTGTCACACATAGAAAAAGAGATCTCTACTTTAGATTCACGATTAAACGACCTGAGAGCTTTAAAACAGTTAATAGTGCATCGTCTTCGTAGGATAGCAAAAGACAATTTTGAAAAAGAGTTTGAACGCAGAATACTCTATACGATTATTGAAGAAGCCCCACAATCTATTTACGAGATAGCTAATAAATTAAACGAAAAGCCATCACATGTAAGAAATACTCTTCACAGCATAAACAAAAAGCTATACGGTAAAGAATATGAGCAAAAAACACCATTTACAGAGTAAAGTAAAAGCGATTAAAGCTTTGCAGTAATATCTTTTAAAATGATAATATGAGTTAGTCACAGTAGGTGTTTAAGGTATATATTACAAAAAGTAATTGGTACATTAGGTGAAGAGAAATGAGTTTTTGGGGAATTGAACCATATGACTGGATTAGAACTCGATCCTTTAGGGATATCGATCCATTTTCAAGGATAGGAAACTTTAGCGGAGACTGGTTTGGTGACCTACCTAGGCAATTTGAATATATGAGACGACAAATGGAAACAATGTTTCATGAGCAGTTTACAGATGTTGATAAAACAAAAATACCCAAAGATCTCGTAAAAGAGTACCAAACTCCTGAAGGAGCAAAGGTACGCGAGGTGGGACCGCTTGTATATGGCTATTCAATGACTGTTGGACCCGACGGTAAGCCTAAAGTAAGAGAATTTGGAAATGCAAGGTCGCTATTTGGATCGAGAGGAATATCAAGTGCTGCTACCAGTGGTAAACCATTAACTGCAGGTGAAATAGAACCTTTATCAGACATAACAACAACAGACAAAGAAGTCAAGGTGGTAGCTGAAATGCCCGGTATAGACAAAAAGGATATTAAAATAAGTGCTTATGATAGTTCAGTCGAAATATCCACTACTAATACAACACAGAAAAAGTACAAATCTACGATAGAGCTTCCACCCGAAGCAGATACTGAGACAGTTAAATCTACTTATAACAACGGCATACTTGAAATAGCCTTTAAGAAAAAAGAACAAACAAAGCCTAAAGGAAAAGAGATTAGAGTAGAATAGGAAAAGGATGGACATCCTTCTCCATTATTTATTGTTATTCAAGCAGTATAACGGGGGAGAAAAATTGAAAACAAACAACAGCAATTGTGAAATGAAAATAGCAAATGCTAAAACAGCGCCGCAACAACAATTCTCTTATCAAAAGCCAAACCTATACCATGTAGACTTGATTATAGAATTTTTAACTTTTGCGCCACGTGCAATTTAAAGTTTACAAAAGAAGTTTTAAGATGTCCTGATTGTAAACAGAGAGTAAGAGTAAAACCTTGGCATCGTTCAAAGATTATAGAGCGCAAAAGAATGTGATAGTTCTTATTACTTGAGCTTCGAATTATGTTTTGTATAGTCTTGGTATGCTATAATATGATTTATTTATGTAGTACCATAATAAGACACATCGACGCCTAATACCCACATATAGTGAGTAATGAATAAATACTACTATGAAGGTATATAATTATATCCACAGGAAGTTAACTTGCTAGTAGGCACCCGCTCTGGTTGAGTTCATAGCGGGGCTGTCGTGTCAGCCGCCTGCCGTGTAAGGTCTAGGTAAGATTCCTTTCTTCCTGTGGATTGTCCTTCTTAACATATATTTAATTTGCTTGAATCTATCAAGGATAATAGTTGCTGCCAACGGCCCATCGTAGGGATAATATGTCATGCATAGGAATAAGAATCAGAAAGCAGCAACTAGCCTAGTCTCCAACTAGCAATCATGGCTGAGGTGAGCAGTGATTAATTATTTTTTTATTCTTTGCGAGTTGTTTTATGTTTATTCTGACCACTAAGATAGTTTGTCGATGTTGGCAGCAGCATAAACATTGCCTATAATTATTAGTATTTTGGTTCTATTGCAGCAGCGGCTGTTGTCGTTGTTGTTGAGGTATCTCTCTCCTTTTATTTACATCATCATTTATTTATTCTTTCCAATTATCTAAGAAGTATTCAATACTTTCTTATCGTGCGATAAAAATTGTCTCGCTCAGCAACATCAAAGCCAGCTCGTTTCACAGCCTTTATGATTTTCTGTGCCGTTAGCTCAGTGGATGTAGCCCCCGTTGCACTAACTACCTCCTCTCCAATTAAAGTACCTCCAAAGTCATCAGCACCATAGTTTAGTGCCAACTGTGCCATGCCTATTCCATTTGTTAACCAAGATGATTGTAGATGATCAATTATGCCATAATACGTTATTCTCGATATCGCGATCATTTTCAGTAGGTGCAATCCACCGGGGGGATATTTT
>DASTUU010000108.1:0-7832 GCA_035759485.1 Nitrososphaeraceae archaeon | reverse complement strand
ATCTCCGCCTGTAAGATTATATACTGACTTTGGTCTCCGGCAAGAGGAGTCAGACAACATTTGATATAATTAGCCAGCTTTAGCTTTTCAGCTATTAGGATATAGTGCATTTAAATGATAAGTTTCTAAATTGATACCAATATGTAATATACTTTAACTCATTGCAAGTTAAACGACATCTAATCAACAAGTCTTATCTTTCTGGCACCAACTGAATTAACCATATAGTAATCTTTATCAATCTGAATAATATCTCCTAAAGATATCTTACTATGAGTTCTTTTAACTCTTAGGGGTATTCCAAAAGGTTTGTTCTCCTCTTTAAACTTGAGCCATATTCTTCCTACATTTAGAATATTTTTGAACTCACCTTCCCAGACTAAATCATAAATTGTATCTAATGCTTGCCTGCTAATTTTATTATCTTTTATAATAATTTCGATATCAGGCTCCTTGCAGAAGTAAACCCTTACTTTCATAGATTTGTTCAGCTCACTTTATAACTAGTAATCAATTTGCGGATAAATATCACTATCCGGGTCCGGTAGTATCAAGACCCTTCTCCTTTACTGACTAGTTATTCTGCGGGTAAGTGTGAGCTTATCCAAAATATGTGGCCGTACCAGTGGGATTTTGAACCTTGCTGGCAAGTGGGTTCAGTTACATTTTGCAGCTAGGAAAACTTTCTAAGATGGATTTCCTAACCCTTTGAGTCCCTTACATGCTCCTCTGTCCATTGTGTGTCTACTAATACTTCAGGATGTGATTGAGGTGGTTTAAATAGCATTCTAGTAATATTACCTATACGGAAATAGCAGGAATCCAGAAGCAAAACAATAAGAAAAGACTGAATACAAGCGCTTGTTCTGTTTGTCATAATAATAACTATACAGACATAATTACAGACTCTGAGTCAGGTGAGGTTTTTTGTAGGAATTGTGGTATAGTGATTTCTGAAAAATCAGAAGATATTTCTAATCCTGAATGGCGTGCATTTACACTTGAAGAAAAGGATAGTAGGTCAAGGACTGGAGCACCTACTTCTCTAGCTGTACATGATAGAGGTCTTGCCACAATAATCGGAACAACAGATAAGGATGCTAGTGGAAAGAAGTTGGACGCCTATGCATATAGTACATTTAAGAGGCTAAGAGCATGGAATACTAGGACCCAATATTTTAGTAGCACAGATAGAAATCTTGTCGTAGCTTTTTCTGAACTTGACATACTGAAAGATAAACTTGGACTTTCAGATGGACTAATTGAAAGGATAGCCTATATGTATAGAAAGGCTCAGGAAAGAGGATTAACACGTGGTAGAACTATATCTGCAATACTAGGTGCGGTGATATACATCGCATGTAGAGAAATTGGTATACCTAGAACACTCAAGGACATAGCTGCGGCAAGTAACGTGAAGCGTAAAGATATTGCAAAAAATTGTAGGCTGATAATATGTGAGCTTGACCTTAAGGTACCTATGGCTGACCCCATGAAGTGTATTGTTAAAATTGCAAATAAAGCTAATCTGTCGGAGAAAATAACCCGTCAAGCCATGAATATGATGACAGAAATAATTAAAAGTAAAATATCTGCTGGAAAGCATCCTATGAGTTTTGCAGCAACAGTACTTTATCTGTCATCTTTGAGGGCTGGTGAAAAAAATGTAACGCAGCTTGATATAGCTACAGCTGCAGGAGTAACAGAAGTAACTATTCGAAATAGAATAAAGGAACTAAATAATTTGGTCGACATCACAGCCTAATCTATTATTAAAGACGGCCCAGAAACATACCCGTTTTGGGCCTGTATATTATTTGTTATACAATTTCTGCAATAGCAAATCTATTTCCTACAGAAGTAACCTTAACCTTAACTTTATCTCCTACTTTTCCACTTTTAACAAATATAACAAAACCTTGTATTCTAGCAATACCATCGCCCTGTCACTTCTTTCTGTGACCTGAACATCGTATTCCTTTCCTATTTCTACGGGTTTTGGCCCTCCAAAGTTAGACTGCCGTCTTCCTCCATAACCGCCTCCTTCGTAACTATTTCTTCTTCCATAACCCATATAGTTCAAAATAGATTGTCCCTCTTCATACTATGAATTAATGTATATAGAATGAATTAATAATCTCGACATAAACTCTGCGGATCATTTATAACAATAAAAACTGGATTCTATCTGTGCATGCATGTCCGAAGATATTTAGTAATTGGATTTACACCTATAGTTATAATCATAATACTGCTCCACTCCAAAAAATGTGGATACAGCCAATACATCTTAATTATGCCTAATCGAAATCGGAAGATAATGTCATGATGTCTAAGCAACTAGGACATTCTATTTCTTGTTGCAGATTTTCCTCTGTCTTAGCTTCTTGAACATCCTGATTACTTTCTCTAGTAATTAGAAGTTGCAAGTTAGTCAACTAACGATCAGCAACTATACTTTTGTTCCCGTAGTAATTTATTAACTATACATAGCATACTGTTTGATCATGAGTGAATTAAACGTGCCAGGAGAACAGGGGATTGGGAGTATAGTGGAACTAGTTATGGCGAGAGTACTCAAAAAGGATCATGAAGCTAACTTGCAAATCACTAAACAATTTGCTGATATGGTGAAAGAATATGGTGCTGCATATTTTATTTTTCAGCTCGACAGCACAGACGCACCCATGGAGGGTATTACCAACATAGCCCAAACTGTTTCAGCCAACCCAGATGAGCCACCATGACTTTAAACCAAGATATGAGGAAAGTCAAGGAGCCTGAAATCAGGCAAGGTCAGTTTGATTTACAATACCCAGTCCTAAATGTGATGACTGTTGGAACAGAGTATAATGCAATAATTTCGATCCATTTATTACAATTATTCTAGTTATATTCTTTTAAAAAGGCCTGCATATAAAATCACCAAACCATCTTTATCAACTTTTATCTTCTGTGCAAAATTACTATTAATTTGCTCAAAGAGAAAAGTATGTTTGGAAAGGCATGTATACTGCTGCTTATCGATATCAACCAAGTTCAGGCATTGTCACATATACAACTAATATTTCTGCCTGTTGTTTTTTCCAAGTTTCAGTCTACGGATTGAAGTGTATTAGTAAAAGGAGTTGCAGTAATATCTATGTCAATTGCTCCACTTCAGATTTCTCTGTTGAAACTAAGGTCTCTAGCATCTTGGTTCCAACTTGCCCATCTAACTTTCACACTATTTCTGCTTTAGAACTTTGAAAACAATATTATAATTATTTATGGAATGGCTACCAACGATCTCGAATATCAGATATCTAATGGCATTATATCCATTTGTAATTCATCAAAAAAACGATTACTCTTTACACAGGTAGAACAAAAATATCTGATCTTAATTATATCACCGGTAACAATAATAAATAATGTTAGAGGATAATGTTGAAGATATGGCAGTCGAAACAATTCTAGTATCAGGCGCCTCAGGGACTGTAGGAAGTGAAGTTGTAAGACAGCTTTCAAGCACTAAGGATGTTAATATCAAGGCGGCCGCTCGTTCTGTCGATAAATAAAAGATTTGGAAGGCGATAAGGTTAAGGCCGTACCTGTAGATTACAACAAACCAGAGAGTCTAAAAGAGGCCTTAAAAAATGTTGATAGGCTTTTCTTGCTTACTCCTGATGTACCTAACGCTCATGAACTTGCATCTAATCTGGTCAATGAAGCAAAAAAGGCTGAAGTTATACATATTGTAAAGCAATCTATCATGGGAGCTGATTTGGAAGCGGATGTCAGCACTATGCGCCTACATCGTCAAGCAGAAAAAATCATAGAACAATCCGGAATACCATTTACCTTTCTCCGTCCAAACGAGTTTATGCAGAATTTTATTAATTTCCACGGCCATTCTATAAAGAGTAATAACGCATTTTATATTCCACTGGAGGATGCGAAAGTGAGTGTAGTTGATGTCCGTGATATCGCAACTGTGGCAGTGAAATCGCTTATAAAAAATGGAAATAATAAACACAATAACAAAACATACTTGATTACCGGACCAGAAGCGTTATCTTATCATCAAATGGCTGAGCTACTTTCCAACGCAACTGGCAAAAAAATAAGTTATGTAAATGTTTCAGAAGAAGAGGCTAGAGGAGCTATGAAAGAGATGGGTATGGACGATTGGCTCATCAACACGATTTCAGAACTGTTTAACTATTTTAGAAAAGGATATGCTTCACAAGTATCTTCAGGAGTTGAAGAAGTAACAGGAAAGAAACCAATATCGTTTGCTCAATTTGCAAAAGATTATGCAGAAGCTTTTGGTTAATGGCATTCTAAAAGTATACCCAATCAGGTCATAGAAATATAGCTTCTATACCTAACAAAGAAACCAAAATAGTTGCAAAATATATCTTCTCAGTAGAATACTATAGGATTTAACAAGGTTCTTCAAGGATTCTACTGGCAATAAAAAAACTCTTCATTAAGTATTGACATATTCAGTTACTGTTACTGCATGCTCTAGTCGAGCAAAAATAGAGTTTTTTTATTTTATCTTGAGTTCTCGCAAAGCATCTGAGATTATGAAAATATTTCCCTAATGTGTATAGGATAGTAGGGCTCCACCAGTCCAGCCGTCATATCCAGATTCGTAATCATGTCTAGCTATTATCCCACTACATATACTGATAAAACTGTGCAGGATCAGTTATCGTATCTGGCCTTGTGGATTTGTTAACCCATATTTCAGAAATAATTTGTTTACCATTCCATTATTTAGCCTAACACTTTCTGCCGCTGCTATTTCTTTTGGTTTTAACTTGATTACTATAGTATTGGTTATTCTGTTAAATATCCTCTGTCTCTTGTTGTTAGTAAATATCCATCCTAAAACAACATCTAAAGGCAGCAAGAAAGCTTTACCAAAACTTTCTATTATTGCACTTCTGGTGTCTATCTTCCTGCCACCCAGGTCTGTTGTCTTTATTTTTAAAAGCCTTTTACCTATTGATTGACCAGTAGTAGATTCAAAGTAAGTCCAGTATGCTAAGAATCCAAGGCTTGATATAATGTAGGGCAAAGGTCCAGTATCTCTGAATACTCTTTCCATGTTACCATAATAGCTAAACCAAAATGGAATAGATATCAAAGCAAACAATATTGCCAAACCCATTGAGACCAGAATAAAATCAACTAACCAAGCTAAGAATCGATCACCCCAGCTAGCTAATGTTATTTCTACTGGACCTCTTTCTATCCCTTCTCCTCCTCCTGATGAGGAAGAAGATGGTGCAGAAGGATTATTATTATTGTTGCTGGTTGATGTAGGTTCCATTTTGACTGTGATAAGTCTTTAGCCACATATAATAGCTAAGAATACATTGGATTGAAGTTTCTGATTTTGATTCTACAAAACTTGCAAAATTTAATAAAAAATGTGTGGTAGATATAGCATATAGGATTCTACATACTCGCTAGCCTATTTCAGATAGTTTCTTTTGTGCTATTTTAAGAGTCATAGGATTGTTATATATTTCTGAACCAGGTTGTTGTTTACGACCGCCTTCTCTGAGTGACCCAGTATCAACAGGTGTAAAACCTATTTCATCTATCAGTTTTGAGACAATAGATTTTGCTTGAGCATCGTCTCCTGCAAGGAAAAGTACGGTGCGATCTTCTTTAGGTAACCTTGCATTACCTTTAGTTTTAAGATGTTGATAATACATTGTATTAAATGCCTTTACCATGCGTGCACCCTTAAGCTGTTTAGCGACCTCTTCACTTGATGAACTTGGCTCTAAATTGATAACTTCGAAATTCTCGGAATAAGGATTCATTGCATCGATTACAATTTTGCCATTTAATAGACCTGATGAAGGTAACTCCTGTCTCTTTATCCATGGTATTGCAAGCAGAATAACGTCTCCAAAGGCTATAGCTTCTTCTATAGTCATAGCTTTAATATTCGAACCACCGGACCTTTCAAAACCCCTTAGCGATTGTGGTCCTCTTGAGTTGCTAATCGCCACTTGATGACCAGCATCAGCAAAGAGCTGTGCTGCTGTTCCGCCTATGTTTCCTGAACCTATAATTCCTATTTTCATTTTCTTGCTTTACCTTTTCTCTCTATTAACTATATTTTTGTAAATATATAAATTGGAAAGTTAATGTGGGGTTAGTAAGTAAGTTACCGCTATGAAAGCGGCGACCAATCGAACATATCAATACATCCCTTTCTTTGTATACTTATTGTTGTCATTTTTCATCTCCTCACGGGCTTCTTTGGTAGTAAGGGGAAGCACAGGTACATTTAATTCTGATTCTGACTTTGCTATGTTATTGTTCTATAGTCAGGCGATATTATGAGACAACTGTATAAACGCTCTTCAAGAGTAATAGATTAATACCGTCACTACTTTAGCAGTCGTTTGTCCACTATGGCTAGCTGTGGCAGACTATAGTGAGTCAAAACATGAACTCTCTGAGGTTTATACCATACTCGACGTAAACCTTGAGACAGCAAAGCATTTGCATCCAACCCATGCAATTACCATAGGATGCATCCAGAGATTTTTGATCTTCTTTCTTCCAACCTGATTCCTTTATCTTGACGAGCGTAGAATTTGTATCAAGGGCCTCAAAGCTTATTTCTACTCGATTATTGGAGCCTTCAGCGTTACCCCATTCGAAAACAATCTTCTGATTCTTGATAACTTGTTTGATGAAAACCGGAAAGGCTCCAGGGTGATCTGTAAACTCCCATGTGACTGATTTCCCCTCATCTAGAGGGCCGCTAGCTCCACCAGTCGTAAAATATCCGCTGAGCTTCTTTGGATTGTAGATGGCATCAAACACCTCAGCGATTGGTTTTCTGATCTTGGCATATACCTCGAACTTTAATTCCATGAACCGTTAATACTGAAATGTTATATAAATATAACATGTTTAGAGATCGCATGCATGATTTAACCCTCAAGGCTCTCGGAAATGCTCGAAGACGTGAAATCCTTGACTTACTCAGGGTTAAGCCTCGAACGACAGGAGAACTATGCGATCACTTCAAGAAATCAGATCGTTGTACTGTGATGCAACACTTGCGTGTTCTTGAAAAGACGGATTTAGTTATAGTAAAGCGCAAGGGTCGACATCGATGGAATTACATCAATCCACTTCCAATTAAAGAACTTCACGATCGCTGGATCTGTGGATATGCGCTAGAAACGATTGAACTTCTTGCCAGATTGAAGCGGGAGATTGAAAGATAGAACCCCAACTTTGGAAGCTTGTTCTTGTCTCTAACTCCATACATGTCAACTCGATATCAAGTCAAAGTTTGTCATGCAGTTGAAACCCATTAGATACTGTTTGTGTTGCCTCGGTTTGTATACGGACAGGTACGATTAATAGTTTTATACCTTTTCTCTTAAATCGCCTACTATTTAATAATCATTTACCGAGTCAAAATTAGATAAAAAAGAATTCTTTTGTAATCCTTATCATTAAATTGTGAAACAGTATAATTTACCTGCTTAGCCATTATGATGAATGATCAGAGAGTGTTTTAAGTTCTGTTATCAAGCCCCAGATAGATTGCTGTCTGTTTTCAGGCTCAAGGTCAACCATCTTTAAGATACATTGATCTAATTGTGGTGAAATTGATGGATTATATTTTGAAGGTGGTTCCACCTTCTTTCTGCTCATATCAGGTTCATTTGGGTCATAGGACGGCGGACGTTTCCTTGTTAGCATTTCATAGAATATGATACCAAGAGAAAAGATATCAGCACGTCCGTCATTTATTCTATCGTTATCATTTACTGTGACAAACCATTGCTCTGGAG
>DASTUU010000107.1:0-1711 GCA_035759485.1 Nitrososphaeraceae archaeon | reverse complement strand
GCAGCTACAAGACTAACAAATAATGCAATCTCAGCAAATATGGAGTTATTCAGTACAGCACTGCAGCAGACAAAAGATAGCTCAAAGGAGTTTTCCAGACTAGGTGTGAATGCGGCGAAAGTTTTCAATGAAGCATCAAATGACTTAGTTAACTCAAGTTTCTCTCAAGTAGAAGCAACAGCATCAAGACAAAGAAGATAAATTAGTAAAAATTGGTAGAGTAAACGGTACCTAATACCTGTCCTTTTTTTATTCTATAGTAGAGAGTAAGTGTTGTTTTATTGGGACCTTATTAGTTAATAGGGACAAGGCGTAGCAGATTATCTCCATTTCTTTTCAAATGTGATAATACAATGCAGAGTTATTGAATAGTTCTCATTTAGCAGTCGAAGTAGAATTACCACCGCCACCAAAGAAATTGTCAAGGGTTTTTATTACGAAATCTGGCTGCTCTTCTGGAATATAATGTCCTGAATTTGGTACTGTAATACCCTGAACATTTTGAGCTAATATCTTCATCCCATATATGACAGTAGGCATAGTGATGTTACCCCCGAATGTTGGAATATATCCTCCTCCTAGCGCCAATACTGGCATTGTAAGCTTCGCCTTTGAATAATTCATATTTTGAATTGCGTCCTGTGGAAAAGCTCTATAATACTCGAATCCCGCACGCATTCCGCCTGGGGCAGAATAGTGGCTAACATATTCGTTGATATCCGTTTGCGTTATAGCAGCTGGATTAAACGGAAGATTGTGAAAGAACCATGATAAATAAATCATCTCTTTTCCTTCTACAAGGGCTTCTGGTACGTCTGGTGTTTGATGGAATGTAGCCCACCATATCGGCATTCTACCAGCAGGTGCGAAACCAGGAATTGTTAATTCCATGACTGCTAACTTCTTTACTTCTGAAGGATGTGCAGCTGCATAGGAGTAGGCTACCTGTGTTCCTATATCGTGACCTACTAAGAATATTGTTTTGAATCCTAACTGAGTAACGAGTTGATGTATATCTTGAGCTACGGTTATACCATCATAACCAGTAGGTGGTTTTGACGAGTCTCCAAGGCCTCTAAGGTCAGGTGCAATAACAGTATAGTTCTTTGCTAACGCTGGCATTACAGAATGCCATTCATACCATGTTTCTGGCCAACCGTGCAACAAAACTACAGGTTCTCCTTGACCACCTATTACGTAATGCAATTGAATACCATTTACAGTTGCCGTATGATGATAAAATGTCACGTTATCAATATCAAAAGATATACCTTCTAAAGTAGACTGCTGTTGTTCTTGTTGTGCCATTGCAGTCATATTTCCACCAGTCACGTTACCACCTGTAGTATTGCCAGCAGTCATGTTTTGGGCTAATACAGGCGTAACCACCATTGCTAGACCAAATGCAGAAATAACTGCAACTGCCATCAAGAACAGTTTTGAATTCATCGGCCTACCAAGTAAGGTTAATCATATATAAGAATTTCCTTGAACTAACATATCGATGAATGATTTGTCAGAAGTAGCTATTGATTCTGTTCCATGTGATAGTAATAGATTATAGTATTAACCATCTGAATTCACATATACACATACTATATTTCCTTTGCTAATTTATGCGAAATAACAAACATGCCAAGGTCACAATAACCGTAGTAACTATAGCTGCTGTGACTTCGCTATTTGTGGCTACCATGACGATAGCGCCACG
>DASTUU010000106.1:0-2078 GCA_035759485.1 Nitrososphaeraceae archaeon | reverse complement strand
CTTACAGTTAAGGTAGGAGATACCATAGCAGTGAATAATAAAGATACAGCCCCACATACTGTTACAAATGGTAAAGATGCTACTGATCCTAATATGGGAAAGCTATTTGATACAAGCATAATTAATGCAGGAGATTCTGCTAAAATTGTAACTACTGGCATGAAACCAGGTGAATACCCCTACCACTGTTCAGTACATCCTTATATGACAGGGACTTTGACTGTACAGTAGTCAGAGTCATAGCAAAATCACATCCACTAGAATTAGTATAAAACCGTTAATTTTGACCTATCTAATCTCCGTACCGAAATCCCCTAACTGGCTATATTAGCATACCATCCGCTGTAATACGATAAGAACACTCCTAGTTTGAGGTCTAAATCTTGGCTCTGAATACAAATATGCTTATACTTATATTGTCTATAAGTAAATACGGGTACTAGAGAGGTAATAAACAATGACGTTTCTTGAATGTAAAGACTTACATGCAAGCATTGAGGGCAAGGAAATCCTCAGAGGTCTCAACGTGGCAGTTGATAAAGGACAGGTTCATGCACTCATGGGACCCAATGGTTCAGGCAAAAGCACCTTTGCAAACGTATTATTAGGTCATCCCAAATATTCAGTTACATCCGGTGACATACTCGTCAGAGGAGAAAGCATTATCAACTTATCTCCCGATGAGAGGGCAAAAAAGGGACTATTTCTGGGTTTCCAGTATCCTCTTGAAATTTCAGGAGTAGGCTATAGCCATTTTTTAAGAAATGCATACAATACCTTAAACAAAACATTGGCTGAGGAGCAACAGGGCAGAGAAGTATTTCTTACAGTTAGAGAATTTCACGAGTACGTGAAGAGAAACCTAGATAGTGTTGGCCTCGACCCCACCTTTCTGGGTAGATATCTGAACGAAGGATTTTCTGGAGGGGAGAAAAAGAGATCGGAGGTAATGCAAATGCTTGTATTAAAGCCAAGTCTAGCAGTTCTAGATGAACCCGATTCTGGTCTGGATATTGATGCTGTCAAGTCGGTGGCTGAAGCAATTAACAAATTGATCGAAACCGGAGCAGGCGTCATTGTAATTACCCACTATGCTCGTATCTTGAGATACATTAGAAAATTGGACTATGTCCATGTCATGTCAAAGGGTAAAATAATCAAGTCTGGTAGCAAAGAATTGTCAGAAGAGCTTGAAACAAAAGGATACGGCTGGCTAGGATTAGAAGAGTAAAGGACTAGAAGAGTAAAAACAATAATCTAGGAAAGAACAGGCGCGGCACTTGTATCACCTACTATTATTATTTATCATTCTTGTCCCACCAATAACTGTTTCCACTTTTTAATAAATTGTCGGTTCCAAGTTGTGGTAGTGAAGTTAACCCTTTCTTTGCTTGTTTTATTTTCTATTAGTTCATCACGTTTAAATGTTATTTATCTTCTATTCGTCGTTGGCTTATATGTCCTCTAACGATGGAACACAAAGTAAAGACAGGGGAGAACTGCCAAATATAGAAGGAGCGTCGCTGGAAACAAGGCCACATTCCATAACGTCATCGGTCCCTGCGACCGACAAAGCCACACTTCCAACCCAAACTTCTCCGGTGTTTCTAAACTTCTCATTTTATAAAGTAGACCCAAAGTGGCGTTGGTTAAATGAATTAGGGAAACAGGAAGCGGCAAAAGAGTTTGCAAGCTTGATCGAGGTTGCCAATACAAAAATGAAAGTACGAGTTTATTCTACGTTAGGTCTTCGTGATGACTCGCAGCTCATGCTGTGGATGATTTCTGGGTCAGTCGAGAAGATGCAAGTATTGACATCAAAGATCTATCTTACTATATTCGGAAAATATATTGAATCTTCAAAAATATACCTTTCATCTTATCGTCCATCAGTCTACTCAAAAAGATCCAAAATGACACCGGGATATCTTTTAGATGACAACAAAAAAGAAAATGAACCAATGAAATATCTTATTGTGTATCCTTTCATAAAATCAAGGGAATGGTATCTGCTACCCTTTGAGGACAGAATGAAGATGATGGATGAGCATATAACGGTTGGAAGAAAGTTTCCTCAA
>DASTUU010000105.1:0-4235 GCA_035759485.1 Nitrososphaeraceae archaeon | reverse complement strand
GTATTTGCCATTATACCCATGAAATAAAATCCGTACCTGTGTCCTAGCAGTAACCCTCCTTCTGTTTTAGGCGGGATTTCGCTGAGCAGCCAACCTGAGCAAGTGCAGGACCTTTATGCTCGATTTGGCCTTGCTCTACTCGGGGCGGCATTTTCATTTCAGTATCAGTTCGTTCTCAGGCCATCTAAGCCATCATGACGCATCAGTCCTGACTGAATATCTTTTCTGTTCCGTAGCCAGCCGTCTCCGGCTAATCATCGCTGATTCGAGTGCCTGCGTTGAGGGAGGAGTTTCCTCTCTTTCGAGTGACCCGCTCACTAGCTCACAAGTACAAATTTAACTAACAAATATAGGCTAATAAAGTTGTCCAAAATACTGTCTTTCAGTTTCCATAATGGCTCTTGAGCTATCAGCATTGAGGTAATCACGTAGCAATTCACCATTCAACTCCAAAAATGTATGGCCCCACTTGAATTTGTCTAGTAGCTGGACAGCCTGATTTTCGTAGCCCAAAATGAAAAGACAGCCAGCGAGTGCCTCGGCACTTGAGAGCTTTCCTAACTTAGAATAATTTGTCGGATTGGCTGCTAACAAAGCAGGTAACCGCCTGTGTCTGCACTGTCTTAATTCCCGATAATGGCTAAATACTTCTCCGGCTTTTTCCCAGGAACAATCGACAGCACACACTGAGCCGTAGGATATTCCTTCTTTTCTGGATAATATTTCTCTAGAAAGAGGGTTTAGGAGGAGGGTATTGTGACTGACGTGTCTGATTCGTTCTGCCAACCCAAACCTAGTAAGTTTTGCTGCGGTACATTTAGAGGGGTCATCTTGTCCTAGCATATATATACATACTTTCAACGCGGCATCTATAGAAGTTAATTCACGAATAAGTGATAATAACATATACCTGAAGTATAATAGCTCGCAGGTAAGTGACTACCTTCGATACAAATTGAATGAATTGTTACAATTATGCTTTGAGCATAAAACCTTACTCAAAGGTGCCAGACATCATACCTTCCGTTGCATCGACGTAAGAGTCGACGTCCATCTCTGTTACTTTTCCTTGGTCGACGTTTATAATGTATATTATGTGGAGACGGCTGTTAAGGATCTCGCTGAAGCTTATTGGGGGATTACGATAATACCTGTCGCACAATTCTTTAACCTTCTTTATATCGTCCCTAGATCGGTCTCTTGGAGGTCGTCTAAATATTTTTGGAATCGGAAGGACACTTACTGGGGGTGTGGCAAGAACAAACTGATTTGCAAACTTGCTATACCTAGCTATCTTACTTGCTACTCGGGCAGAATAGTACGATAAAGGATCTAGAGCATGTTCAGGGGGGATGAACCCAGTTTCTATTTCTAAAATGGCTTCGCCCTCGCCTTTTGTAGCATATATGTCGCAAATCAATATGTCGTTTAGCTGCCTTTCAACATCGACTGCATATCCATATCGTATGAGATGCCTAGCACATACAAGTTCCATTGCAGAGTGATTAATTTTTACAATGTTTCTTTTGTATAGTTCAATCAAGCGAAACTTTACAAAGTCCATCCTTTTGATAATTTCGTCAGATTCTCCTACTGTCATTTTACCTGACAAATTAGTTACATCAGCGGTAAAGCGTTCTAAATCCAATTACTGCCGAAAATATTGTTGTGTTTACTTACTTAAATGTAAACCCACTACGAGAGTAACCTTAAAAATCCAGCCTGATAAACATACCTAAAATGACTGTCATTAAGAAAATTACCGTTCTCGGATCAGGGGTTATGGGACACGGGATTGCTCAGGTTGCCTCGGCTGCCGGTTTCAATATTGCTCTGCGTGACGTAGAGCAATCTTTTCTGGATAATGCTATGAATAAGATAAAGTGGTCACTTGGCAAACTGGTAGAAAAAAAGAAAATATCTCAAGATGACGCGGATTCAATATATGGTAGAATAACTCCCGTAGTCGATTTAAAAGAGGCGCTTAAAGGCTCAGACCTCCTGATAGAGGCCGTACCTGAGGACATGCAGCTAAAAAAGGAGGTCTACGCAGAGGTCGATGAATACGCTGAGGACAAGACTCTATATGCCTCAAATACGAGTACTCTTCCAATAAGTGAGATAGCTTCCCTAACTAGCCGACCCTCACGGTTTGTCGGTCTCCATTTTTTTAACCCGCCTCAATTGATGCCGCTTGTAGAAGTAATCCCTGGACGTTTAACAGATGATGATACTATTAGCGTATCCTTGGATCTAATCAAGAAAATAGGAAAGGATCCTGTACTTTGTAAGAAAGATGTTGTCGGTTTCATTGTCAATAGAATATTCATTCCTCTGGTACACGAAGCGGCATACTGTCTGGAAAGGGATAGGGCTGAGATGACACAGATAGATTCGGCAGTAAAATTTAAGATGGCATTTCCCATGGGCATTTTTGAACTCGCTGATTATACTGGCATCGATGTCATTTACAAAGCAAGTAAGGAGATGTTTTTGAGAGACAACAAGGTCATTAACCCTCATCCACTTATAGAAAGGCTATTTACTGAAAAAAAATTTGGCCAAAAATCTGGGAAGGGATTTTACGATTATGGCGGAGAAGACAAATATGAAAGAGTAAAATTGAGTGAAGCCGAGGCAGAGAAGTACGACCCTATACCTCTTGTTGGATTAGCGGCTAATAATGCCGCATGGTTATTATCAAATGATGCATGTGACAAAGATGACCTTGAAAAAGCGCTTAGGCTTGGTATGGGTTTGAAAAAGCCCTTATTTGCTTTAGTGCAGGAATTTGGGGTCAAAAGGATAGTATCAGTTCTAGATACCCTGTCAAGCAAATATGGCGAATTTTATAAACCAGATGTTATGCTCAGGAGAATGGCATTTGGGTAGAGGATTTTTGTTAGCGAAAACCGTTATCTAACCCACAGAATGTACATGGTAGATTGAGGCTAGCTGTAACATAGTATTCACCTAGATAATCTAGGATAGACCCTGCTTTAGAGTCACAATGTCAATATTTAGTAGTTCAGCTGATGAATGGAATTACCACACGAAACAGGTGTGCAAAATGAAGGTCAAATAACAACAATAATAATATGGCAAACGGTTTTTTCTCCTCATGGATTATCGAGTCAAGGATATAGCGCTTGCTGAGCTTGGAAAGAAAAAGATTGACTGGGCAGAGGTTCACATGCCTGTTATTGTTTCATTAAGAAAAAAATATGAAGGTTCCCAGCCGCTTAGAGGAGTAAGGGTAACAGGTTGCTTGCACGTTACAAAGGAAACAGGAGTGTTGATAAGAACACTAAAGGCAGCAGGAGCAGAATTAGCATGGTGTGGATGCAACCCCTTAAGTACACAAGATGATGTCGCAGCCTCGATAGTCGGTAATGATGGAGTTTCCGTTTTTGCAGTTCGAGGAGTCTCAACTGAACAATACTACCAAGATATTCATTGTGCAATGGGTATCAGGCCGAACATAACGATCGACGATGGAGCTGATCTGACCGTAGAAATGCACAAGGAAATAGATGGTCTTGCTAGTGCAGTTAAAGGCGGTACTGAAGAAACTACTACAGGTGTAGTACGATTGAGAGCGATGGAAAGGGCAGGAAAATTAAAGTATCCCATCATAGCTGTGAATGACGCGGAAACCAAACACGACTTTGACAATTATTATGGAACAGGCCAGTCAGCATTAGACGGCATTATTAGGGCCACAAATGTTCTTGTATGTGGAAAAAGTCTTGTAGTAGCCGGTTACGGCCATGTGGGAAAAGGAATAGCCAAAAGAGCTTGGGGATTGGGAGCAAATGTGATTATAACGGAGGTTGATCCAATAGCAGCACTTAAGGCAAAACTAGACGGTTATTCTGTTTCTACAATGAATGATGCCGCTGCCTTAGGTGACATATTTATAACCACAACAGGGTGCAAAGGTGTAGTGAATGAGGAGCATATTGTTAAAATGAAAAATGGAGCAATCCTGGCTAATGCTGGTCATTTCAATGTCGAGATATCTATAGACGCCCTTGATCGCAATTCATTATCTAAGAAAAATATCAACGAGCATACCACGCAATATGAATTACGCAATGGCAACAATGTCTATCTTATAGGCGAGGGAAGATTGGTTAATCTAGCTGCTGCAGAGGGACACCCATCTGAGGTTATGGACATGAGCTTTGCAAATCAGTTTATGTCAGTTCTCAAACTGGTACAAAACAAGTCAA
>DASTUU010000104.1:0-2522 GCA_035759485.1 Nitrososphaeraceae archaeon | reverse complement strand
TATACCGACCAGCCGAAATAGGTGACGATATACTGCTTTGGCCTAGGCTTCAGGTAAAGGCCTGAAGTCACTTCAGAAGCAGTATATGTTGTCATGCATAGTAGATTAGCCACATTCTAGTCAAATGTGGTGAGTAGAGAGGGCATGACAGCATGGGCAAACCACAGGGCTATGTCCTAGTCTATCGAAATAGTCTTGCAGGGAAAGCCACATATCCTCGAATGTTGGTCGGTATATACAATTATCATTATACCGTTGTACGTGCTTATTTTCTTTATATTAACTCAAAGGCATTTCCAGTACTTGGCAAAGATGTCTCTTTCTCCCCATTGGTTTTCCTCTTCTATAGACAAAAATGTGCAAAGCGTGAAGATTAGTTTATTTGGAACAATTATAATGGTAAAACCATTTGAAGAAGCAGCGGCATTTAGCTAAAAAAACCAAATATGTAAATAATTACAGGGTGCATATAGCTGAGAGGGTAGGATGATAATGATGACAAGGAAGTGTAATAAAGGAAATGGATGCTTATTTGGAAGAACAGTTGGTATTTTTTACATGTTTTATGCAAAATCCCAATGCTTTAGATTTTGAAATGAGAAAACAGGGTGATTATTAGTGTCAAATATGAAATGCCTCTACTGCTAGGGTCAAAGATTCAACCCGAAAACTGATTTTTCATAAGATAATGTTTCAAAGTTAAGGCCCAAGTCCTTTGCATACTGGTAGGATCTTATTATCTCTTCCTCAGAAGGAGATCGCGCAATTTCGCTGTAACGTTCGCGGTATTTTGGTGAGCTGGAATCGCATAGATTATCTGGATAATACTGATCCATGATATTGATTGGAACCTTTGGCATATTCCTGGCAATCCACTCTAGGACTGGTTTAGTACAACATTCTACATGATTTGGCATTATAAGATGTCGTATGACAAAATCTTCTCCCCATTCATAAATAAGTCTAAGATTATTAGTTACAGTATCCCAGTACCAAGGAGTTCTAGACAAATCCAGAGCACATTTACCAGGGCCAAATTTGAAGTCTGGAAGCCAAGCATCCATGAGTGAACGGAGAATACACATCGTCTCTTTGCTCATAAAGAAGTTTGAATTCCAAAGCTGCGGACTATTGAACAGTCGTTTCTGATAGAACGCATACTCTGAATTCATTTTCAAAGTACTAACGTAATTATTATAATTTTGATTATCAGCCTTTATCGCGTCGATGTAATTAAGATCTCCTTCATTTTTTTTGTCTATATTTGACATCTTAAAGGAATCAAGCATGCTTATTGCTTGTACAATGGTATGCAAGTGTATAGTAGGATCACCGCCAACCCAGTTTGTGTTGTGACATCCTTCCATTCTCAACTGCCAAATCATCAGTGCTAAGAGATTGGGTGTTATAGTAATGCCATTATCTTTGTCTGTGCTTATATCTCCGTTCTGACAAAAAGAGCATCTCATATTGCAGCTTGTGAAAAATATTGTTCCTGATCCCCTACTTCCCCTAAAAACAAGCTCCTCACCACGGTGATGAAAAAAGCTGCTTACTTTAGAAGTGGATTCTAGCTGACAGGTTCCATGCCTCTTTGTTTGACCATCCTCATCTCCAATTTTCTCAACAGGTCGGCGGTCAACCTGACAATTCCAACGACAGAAGTTGCAATGTGCTAGCATCCGCTTGACTAACTCGACATTCAAATCCATAAGAGATGTCTTCTGCCAAGATAGATCGGATATTGTGTCGACAACTCCTGACCTGATACCTTTCCATGTTTCCAAAAAGCTTCCCATAAGATTTCTATGCTCTTCCCAAAGCTCTTCTTCACTTGCAAGTTCTAGATCTGTAATATTACAAGATATAAATTTCGAAATTAGGTACTTGGCAGGCATACGATTTATAGATACTGCAAGATACCAGGGAAGCACACTATTGTTGCTATCACTGCTATTGTATTTGAGTTCTTTCCATATGTCTAATGATTCAAACTTTCTAAATTCTTTATTAAGAGTTGAAAAGGAGTAGGATGTCATCGTCACTCTTACTACAAACTATCTGCTATTTCAATATAATTGGCTTTCAGAACGTCGTGCACAATAACGTTACAGCAAACCATTTTTAAGCCTTTTTATAATCAAGTTAAAAGGCAAGAGAAAAAGGCTAAATAACAACTAAAAAACGTGGAGCCAGTATTTATACATGGACCTAATCCCAAACAAATCTGTAAGAAGACACTATACTATCTTGCAATTTGTTTGAGCAAGATCCATCACAGATAATGTATGTTGCAGATACGAATGGTGGGTTTAACTTAGGAGAGATAACCTATAGAGACATATTTTTCTTCAATAGACAATAGCCCTGTGTTTTTTGTGGATATTAAGGTAAAGAAAACCTTCAAAAATGCAAAATATGGGACGTGGTTGTAGCTCTCAACAATTTACTGTAATTTAATTTACACTAAGGGCTTTAACAAAAAAGATAATAGAATTTACATGGTTTATTGCCCCAACAAA
>DASTUU010000103.1:0-1710 GCA_035759485.1 Nitrososphaeraceae archaeon | reverse complement strand
TGGATCATTACCTATAACCCTAGCTGGAAAGGATTTGCCATTGCTTAGGCTTACTTCTACTTCGTCTACTTTTCTGACTAAATGGCTGCAAGTTACTATATGGCCATCGGTGGTCCAGACAACTGCCGAACCATTTCCTCTGTTCCTTGAATGTATGCCTACTACAGAGTGTGATACATTTGCTGCTACATTTTCTATAGCCTGAGATAATGATACTAATGCGTTCCTAGTATCTGGGATCCTTTTCTCGGTCATATTTTTTATTCATCACACCAAATATATTGGATTCTACAGTATTTGTTGACTAACAATGAAGAGACTTGGTCACATGTAGTCTATTTACAGATTAACCAATAGACCTACGGGTTATTTGTGCACACAACCATATCCTGTATCATCTAGCCTAGGACCTCTTTTCTTGAGAAGTTCGATTGTAACTTCTAACTCGGGCTGGATTGTAATAATAACAGCTTCCACCTCCTTGCATTTATTGTATTCTTTAGTCTCTTTGATAATAATAAATATGTAGCATTTTGTTCCTAGATTTTCCTGGTTATATGTTGAGTTAACTTTGATACTCAAAGGTTTTATACGGTTTTAGCTATAACATATATGACAGTGGCTATCAGGTTAGCGCAAGCATTTGTTATAGCATCTTTGATCCTACTTTTAGTATATGGTGCTGACACTGGTAGTAGCACAAGTACAATGGAAAAAACAGGATTTCTTCCAATGGATACAATGACTAGAGGAATTGTATTTGGAGGTACTGCTGTAGCACTTTCAACAGCTGCATTCTTTGTTTCATTAAATGAGCGTTCCACATTTGTATCTGTATTATTGATTATAAACGGTATTCTTATGGCTATTGGGGGTATAGTTGTTTTAGGAAATCGCCCTATGATAGGAACTGAATCTGTTGGTGGGTATATAGTATTAGGTCTTGGACTATGGGTGATAGCATTAGGAATCGTAAAGTATGTTAGAAGGAAGAAAGAGGCAGCAGCGATAAAACCAGTATGACAATCACGAAAAGTTAGGTCTTGTCCTATCTTTTACGCTAGCTAAAAGGAACAGACAACATATGACTCATGCACCAAGAAAGAGGGCGTATATATCATGATGACGGCAAAGGTCGGAGAGGAAACGTTGATAGATAAGAGAGGTCTTCAATAATACCAAACAAACTAAAAATTATAGCCGCTCTGGCAACATTTATTTTTATAATAATAATATTAGCTGAATCTGTTGTTATAGTACAAGCAGGGCATAGAGGAGTAGTACTTTACTTAGGTGCAGTAGAAAACAGAGTATTGGGAGAAGGAATGCATTTTATAATTCCATTTGCTGAGCAGGTAATACAATTAGAAGTACGTACTTTAAAATACCAAGCAGAGGCTTCGGCAGCTTCTAATGATTTGCAAGAAGTGCAGAGCGTAATAGCATTGAACTATCATATTGACCCTAATGATGCAAATGCAATATTTCAGCAGCTTGGAGCCGACTATTCTGATAGAATAATCGCTCCAACAATACAAGAATCAGTAAAAGCAAGCGTTGCTAAATTCGATGCTGAAGAGCTCATAACAAAAAGGGAGACAGCAAAGGGAGTAATAGCAGATGCTATACGCAATACTCTTTCGCATAGAGATATAGTTGTTGAGACTGTATTCATAACTGATTTCAAATTCTCCCAAGCCTTTGCTGACC
>DASTUU010000102.1:0-8486 GCA_035759485.1 Nitrososphaeraceae archaeon | reverse complement strand
AACACCTTGCCAGATGGAACATATGCTATGTGTATTTTTCCGTAAAAGGGGAGCATATGGTGTTCACACATGCTGTAAAACTCAATATTCTTTGCAATAACAGTATCTGTTTCCTCACTAAAACTTACATCCAGTTCAGCGTTCATTCTGTAACCACCAAATATCTCTTGATACATTTCAGCCATACGAGCTGGGGTGTGAATTAAACCCTCTCGGTCTGGGTTTTCCCCCAGTTCAATCAGGAGCTGTCTTATTAGCTTTTCGATCCTTTTTGTGCTTTTGTTCTCTCTTTTACTGATATTTGGTTTCGTCAAACCTTTATCTATCGAGCCCCTATTAGTTTATGCAATTGCGGTACTATTCTAACCTCTTCATACACTGGATAAACACAATCATAAAAACCAAGCAGCTTCTCTAAAGTGGGCTCATCCATCCCGTAACTTGGTTGGATAACAAATCCAATCAAATTATTAGCATTCGCAACTTCGAAAATTTCCTTCACTAGATTTCTAAACTCGATTATATTTGTTGAATTTGTGACTACTATTTTAACATATGTACTTTTGCTTTGGGAGATTGCCAAATTGAGACATCTAATTTCGTTATATAATAAATCGGCGTAATTTTTGTAATGAACAGCTCTGGAGTCACTCATTTTGAACTCTATTTTGCAAATATCAATATAAGGAAGAATCTCCGCAAACCTTGAAGAGTCAAAGCATGATGATTCAATATAGGTTCTCGGGCCTTTGTTTCTTTTAATAAATTTACCAAGCTCAGCAACTGCCTCATATTGGATTAAGGGCTCGCCGCCAGTAAAATTTATTTTGTATGTACTTGGTTGGAGCTGTTTTATTATCAGATCTTTTACCTCATTAATCAAATAGCTTTTGCCACTGTTCATCCCGAGAGCATATGTCGTATCACACCAGTGGCAGCCAAGGTGACATCCGGCTAACCTTATAAACATGGTTTTGGTTCCAAAGAAAGGACCCTCCCCTTCTATGCTAGTAAATATTTCACTCAATTGTACTCTGTTACCGTTCATTTTTTGCATACTGTGTCCGATCCTCCATATCTGCGTCCCTAATTGCAGCCTTCCTGTTTATACACGATTCGCACCGGCCACAATGGAGATAATTCCCTTTGATTCTAATGCCATTGGAATAGCAACTCCAAGTATGAAATATTTCATCCCCCAATATTGAATAGCCTATCTTTAAGAGCTTAGTTTTATTCATTCCCTGAAGCACAGGAGCCCATACTGTTACTTTTCGTCTGATCCCTGAGTATATACCGTCTTCTTCTGCCATATTAAGTACCGAAGTAGCTGATCTAATAAATTCAGGGCGGCAGTCGGGATAATGGTTATCACCCTTATGAGCACCGTATGCTACTACTGTTGCGTTCATGCTAATGGCCCAGGCAGAGGCTATTGAGATAAAAACAACATTTCTAACTGGGACCACAATGCTATAGTTAAAACTTCCTGGTAACCGTTTAGTAGGATCTGTAAGTACATTTGAGTTAGAGTAGAGCTCTTTCATGAATCCGATATCTATTATGCGATGATCCTTTATCTTCAAAATTCTCGCAAAGTGCTTTGCGGCTTGAATTTCATTTCTTGCTCTTTGTCCATAGATATAGGTAAGAAAATACAGGGTACAATCTTTTTCTTTTTTTAAATAAGCAGCAGTGCAGATCGAGTCGAGTCCTCCACTTACTATACAAACTGCATGGGATGAATCATTTATTTCTCCGGTACTGTGGCTGTTATTAGCACCTGACAAGGTCTAACTTAAATTGTCATGTGAAGTATATATCTACACTTTAAACCAAATAATCACAATTTTCACTTCTAAAGCAACCCCTCTAATCAAATAAGTCAAATAATATAACATTAATAATAATATTGTCCAATGTAAATGTCTAAACACAGCTATATGATAAGAGGCATAAACGACTTTACCAAATCGGGGTTTACTCGCTTATTGAAGCCATTCGAGAATTCGATCGATGACATTTTAAAGATAACACGAGCGTTTAGCATCGCCATAAAGGTTCATTCTGGCCAAGTTAAAAAAGGAAACAAGATTGAACCCTATATCAACCATCCATTAAGAGTAGCCCTGATTTTAACTGAGGAGCTTCACGAATATGATATAGACCTTGTCTGTGCTGCTATCCTGCACGACACTTTGGGTGTGACTGCTGGCACGAGCACGACTAATACCAAAAATCCGACGGATAGTCAAAGAGACATATTAGAGGCTCGGCTAAAGAACGAATTTGGAGAGCGGGTATATTGCATAGTAACTACATTGGCAAAGCCATTGGCAAAAAGCGAAGAAAAAGAGAGAATATTAGGGGAATATTTTAAAAATATTGCGAGAGGCCCAGAAGATGTCCGATATATTAAACTAGCGGACCGGCTAGACAACATTCGAAGTCTAAAAAACGCCATCCAGAAAGATAAGGTATTGCGCTATAAGGAGGAAACCGAAAAGTACATTGTCCCGATAGCAGAAAGAACGGATGAGAAACTAGTATTTAAGTTGTCCATTGCCCTGTATGAGCTTAAATGATTGGAGTAAATATTTTCAACATATTGTTTTGCATACTCCACTCTTATTTCTTCTGTGACGTATCCAGTGTACAGGGCAGCCAATTAATCGATGTTCCGTACATCCACAAATTATACAATGTTTTTCCTTTTTCATATTCCTTGTCAACATTGTTGCTCCAATTGTGAGCCAGATAGGATTGGCTGGTTATATTTATAAAACATTCTTCTTCGAGTCATTTATTCTTGGTAGAGCCATATAGATCTTATGGCTGACCGACTGCACTGCGGCAATGTGTTTCTCTACGTAGTTAGAGATGTCGCAAAATATATTGTCCATTCTTAAGCATTCCGTGGTCATTGTTTAAATAGATCACTTTCTTCTCCGCATTTGCTTTCTTTACTTGTGATAAAATACTATCAAGTTCTTTTTCTGAGTATATAGAGTTGTACCACTCTTTAGACCCGTGCATTCTCAAATACACAACATCGTTGGAGGATATTAATTTATCCGGCAGAGTAGGAGCACTGACCGAGCAGAATACTGCTCCTGAATACTCAACCTGGTCAATCCCATTCCACCATAATTGGTCCCTAAATTCTACAACGGCTTTATTCCCTAGATTAACTGATTCTAAGAATGTATTGACATATCTTAGGTTTTCTTGATTGTACTTGTAAGTTAAAGGCATCTGGAAGAGCCAGAACTCAATGATGCCCTTGTTTTCAAGTGATCTCAATGACTTCCTGAACTTCTTCCATAGCTCGAAAGATTTTCCCTTGAGTTTATGAAAATGAGTAATTGACCTGTGGACTTTAATAGAAAAAGTAAAATTCTCTGGGGCAGATATCCACGTTCGAATCCAGCTTTCGGGTGGAAAACGGTAAAAACTAGCGTTAATTTCTACCGAGTTGAACCCCTGAACCACGTACCATTCAAATGGATTCGGCTTGCCTTGATTCCACGAGTAACTGTATCCTGAAGTCCCGAGCCTAATGGATGACAAGATACTACCGTCATCAATAGAGCACTATTGATCTTAAACTGGCCGGGGATGCATCGGGTCGTTATACTGGAGCAAATCCATGATAATATGGTATTTGCATAAACTCTTCCTTAGGAGCCATTTCAGCTAAGGATATTAGGTTACCCTCGGGATCTTCTATGATTGCATGCTTACCAAATGATTCGTTTTTCAGATTCTTATAAAATTTGACGTTTTTCTTGTTTAAGTCATTGCAAACAGATTCCAGATCACCAATGTTAAATCCTATTAGGATATTGCCGCTTTTTGTGGCTTCTTGTTTCTGATGATTTTTTGTCTTCTTTTTGGCAGGATGCAAAGCCAAAACAGTGCCTTGTTTCAAGAATTCTACCCAATCCTCTGACTCCTGCTTCTTTTCCATCCCCAGCACGTTGTTATAGAATTCAATCGACTTTTTCATGTCTCGGACTAATAGTATAACTGCGTTTATTCGTTGGAACATTCAGATCTAATGCCTATAAACATGTTGGGTATAAAAACTCTAAGATGAATCAAGTCATCTCCGTGTAGCGTAATCTTCAACATACTTTGAATAGTCTATTTCTTTTACAGCAAGCATTGCTGAGGTGATCTTCCGTTAGTCTAATCAGGTTAACGATTTGGTCGAGAATTTTAATATCTTTTTCGTCTCGTAGGATCGTTAATGTCTCTTCGCCCGTTCTATCGGAGGGGACGAGCCCAGAACAATCTGCTACAACTAATGGCGTTGCTAGCAATCAGCATAACTCGTAGCCTATACATGCTGTTGCGTTCTCCCTGTATGATGTCTGATTGGTTTGCGCTTCTGTTAAAGTTACTCATTTAGATTTTCTAAACTCTGTTTCGGTCAACATTTGGTTTATCATACGTTCAGTTTTTCTGGAGTCACCCTCCGACGCTTCTGTATGTTGCGCTATCGAATCTGTTTCGTAAACATATTATACAATATGCGGTCTGCCTGCCCTGCCGTTCTAAATACTTCTTTAACCCCATTTAAGAAATCCGAAAAATGGAAGAGACAGAATCTAGCTTATCTTGTTCATTATGGATTCATACTCTTGTTCTATTGCCCTCAACAGTTTATTGCCATCAATTTGACCCTCTGATTTTATCATTGCTATTACTGAAACCCCGCCTGCACCGACGCCCTCCTTAACAAAACCTCTTGCAAAAGACTGTAAACCAGGATGTGACGAACGCGCCAGATGTGGATCCGATCTGTAAACACGAGTACCAGTAGATATCGTATTGATTAGATTTGCAAGGTTTGAGGATCTGTCCTCGGCTACATATATGGTGGTACCAATAGAGATTCTCTTGAGAGGACATCCGAGAAACTTTAAAAGGGCAAGTATTGCTGCCATCTGAGTTCCTCCTGCTAACATTACGTGACTCTTGCTTGACCCGGATCTAAGTACTCCATCGACGATTCCAGCCACAGCAGGCATCATAGGATCGCCCAGAAAAGAGACGGCTCTCAATGGGTCATCACGTAGACTTCCAAATGAGATATTAGCTTTCTTCATTCCGTCTGAAACGATTTGATTCTTCAATGCATGAGGATTTTGAGGTAGGCTGCTACTAGTTTTGCCAATAGCTTCTATCCCAAGAGCTGTTAGCACACCTAGCGCAGTTGTAGTGCCTCCTGGTATACTTTCACCGATTACTACCATACTATTGGTCTTACCTAGCTGTTTTCCAAGGATAATTCCATATTCAAATGCTTGATTGACTTCATCCATGGGTAGCCCCTTTCCGAATTTTATATTCTTGCCAGATTGTATGTTGAATGAGATGTAAGGTATAGAAGGCTTTATTTTTGAACCTGCATCGATTACGAAAAACGGGATGTTTGACAGTTTTAAAGCTGCGCGAGTAATTATAGCTGGTGTGGGTTTACCATCCGGTGTTACGGGAACTTTATCAATACATTTACAATGACCATAATATAGGAATTCAGCGTCTGCTGGAGAAGTGTATTTCAACAATTCTAGATTAGCTCCTGCCATTGTGATGCCGGGAGTTTCGCAGGTTGCTGTATAGGAGATGGCACATACAAATACAGGATTTCGGAGTGGTAGGGAGGCTAACTGCTTGGTTGCTAATGGGTATGGCGGACCAACTGCAGATAAACTGTCCTTAGATTCTGAGGGGAACACACTTGATAATTACAAATTACAATTATGTTAGATATATTGTATGGGATTAGAATGCTTATTTATCCCACCAAAGGGGTTTCGGGTTTGTTTGGTTTTTAAGATGCACTCGCTACCAGCGACTGCTATCGGTAGTTTGTCAGGATAGCACAGTGCTAAGAGGTATCTTCGGTGGGTATTATAAGTCGTATGGTTAATCTCAGTATGCAACATAACACCGCTCAAGCAAATTATATTCGAAGTTTCACTTTAAGACATAACACCTCCTGTCCCACCATAGACTATCTTGTTTGTTAAGGGCTTAGTGCTATAAGCACTACAGACTTTACCATATTAGGGTCGTAAACGCTATCGGCCATTCCTTAGCCTATATAACCATACTCACCACACTTTTCTGGCTATCAGTCACAATCTGGCTATCGAAATAGCATGATAACAGCTCTCCCTTTTGGTAGGACAGTTTCAAAAACAACAAGTCGTCTTGCTGGGTCCATAGGTCAAAAGGTTTGTAAATGGATTTTTCCTTACGCCTCGCTCGGGTATGGGATCATTTGCTTAATATAATGGTGGTAAAGAAGAAGCCATAAACCGTGGGCAGATATTTCGATCCACATATTCACATGTATTCTCGAACCACTGATGATTACGATGCTATGTCCAAAGCTGGGATTGAGATTATAGTTCAGCCTTCCTTTTGGCTTGGCGCTCCCAGAAGACACGTAGGAACATTTGAAGACTATTGGGAACATATGATAACGTTCGAAACAAGCAGAGCTAAAGAATTTGGAATAGAGCATTTTGTTTGTATCTCGGTTAACCCAAAAGAGGCTGCCGAAAGACCGCTAGCTTTGGACGCTCTACACGCTATGGTTAGCGAAGGATATCTAGATAGAGAAAGGGTGGTTGCAATAGGAGAAATAGGATATAATTTGATTAATGATTTAGAAGAGGAGATATTCAAAAAACAAATGGACATCGCGACGGAAAAGAATATGCTCATGACAATTCATTTGCCACATAACAATAAAAGAGAGGGAATGGAAAGAATTGAGAGAATCTTGAAAGAAAACAATGAATACAACAGGCAAAAAATACTCGTGGATCACAACGTAGAAGAGACAATAGAGAAAACGCTGAAGCTAGGAATCTGGGCTGGACTTTCAGTCTATCCCTTTACTAAACTTTCTCCAGAGAGGGCGATGAAAATAATAAAAAAGCATGGAACAGAAAGAATCATGATTCATAGTGCAGCGGATTGGGGGGTATCGGATCCGCTCAGTGTCCCATTAGTTGCCAGAGAGATGAGAAAATCAGGTGAGTTTACTACTCAGGATATTGAAAATGTCACCTTGTATAACTCATATGAATTTTTCAGGCAATCCCCCAAGTTTACATGGCGACCTTAGATATGCATGGTTAGGTGCGTCTACGTATTTTGGTGATAGATGAAGCATGAAATCTAGATTTAAGTTTTTTAAGGTCACCTGTTAAGCAACAGTCTGGAACCGAGCCCGAGCTCCATATGTCATAATCTAAGTTAGTTAGCTAGATGCGTCTTTTTCCATTTCTATGATGGCGATGGTTATTGCAATTTCCTATCTAGTCTATAACCACCAATTCGGCTGGAGTTATATGCCGCTCTCAGATTCTGGGACAATATATTACATTGTCCATATTAAATTTGAATTATCTTCAGCAACAGATGTTAAGACCAAAATTTGCTGATCACCCAGAGAGCAAAAGGGGCTCTTCTTCTATAGCTTAATAAACTAGTGTCTTGTTTACACTTATTCCGAGTATTTCCGCACCCATCGAGACCCCCGCATCAAAGGCAATCGATAACTATGTGTCTTTATTTTCCAACACTCTCAAATTCTGTTTTTCAGTCGGGACATTTATTCCTAAATGTCAACTCGCCGAGTTGAGGATTTAAAGATATCCTAATTTACTATGACAGTATCATAGATTAATATACCTAAATGTTCCTAAATGGCTATATTAGAAGGTCCTACGATAATGGCTCATTTGGTTGATAATATCAATGATAATCCTCTGGCGTGAAGCATGGCTAAAGCCATTAACTAACCTTGAACTGGGTCATGACCTTTGTAACTTATGCAAGCAAGCATTCGGAGACATGGAGTTCGTGACATCATGCGAATTTTGTGATATAGGAATAATGCATAATATTTGTGCAGAGAAGCATATTTTGGGTCAACATAGAGATGACCTTGAAAAAAAGATAAGCCTTCAGCGAGAGAGACGCTTGCATGATTTTCAATAGGAAAAATTGATACTTTTTCTGGATTTCTTTTCCAATATTGTCTCTATGTTGTAGTAACCAAATCTCAATTACATCGGTATCTCTCACTTACCACCACTATTCTGACATTAAGTGTGCACTATCAATATTGCAGACGGAGGGATAGTAAACATTTATACATCAATTCCTGTGCCGTTAGAATGGCATGGTGAATTTCGATATCTGCTGATGAGGTAAATGTTGCTTTTTGCTTCTCTTGTGGTCATTCTATAGAATATCATAGCCTGTCTCTTAGTAACAGAGGAGAATGTTCCTTTGAAGAATGTGACTGTAGGAATTATCTTGACCAAGAAATAATTCCTCAGTTAGAAGATATAGACCATCAATGAATATTATTAGCTATTGACGCCTATACTATAAGACACATCAAACCAAATTACTTTTATAGCATGAGAAGCAAATCTAAAGTGAGTTACATG
>DASTUU010000101.1:0-1727 GCA_035759485.1 Nitrososphaeraceae archaeon | reverse complement strand
GATACATCATCTTTACAATTACAAAACACTACGGAAAATGCAGGTGCAGAGAAAAAGTCGTACGTTTTAATATTTGGACAAAGAACAGTAGGAAACATAGACAATTCTACTAAAATTGTATCTTCAATTGTAGGTAATAATCTTGTCAAAATAGAAGAACCTTAGCAGGAGTACACACAAGAAGCGTGAACTCTTTCTGCAGCATATATGGAATCTCATATTTCATGCACAACCAAGCCCTTTGATATTTATGTTCATAATCTGATCAAATACATTTTTCGATGTCTGTTCTATTAATGATGTCTTCATTTCTCTATGTATACACGATCACGTACAGAATGCCTATCCTCGCTACTGAAACATGTGCTACCAATGGAGGCGCTGATCGTCCAACTGAAGGTGCTGATGTGAGTAAAGCCGGAACTCCAGCGCGAAGCAAATATGGAACAGGACATACCCCTGAAAGGGCTCCGTCAGCGATTTCTCCAGATTTTATATAACATTTTTGATATCTGAAAACTTAGATTTGTGCCACACCTCCATCAACGAACAGTTCGATGCCTGTGACATAACTGCTCTCATCCGAAGCGAGGAATGAGACGACTTTTGCGACTTCGTCAGGACTTCCCATCCTCCCCAGCGGTATGGTAGATACAAAGCTCGTCTTGAACTGCTCAAGCTGTTCCTGACTCTGTGCCAAGCCATTGAGGCCCGGTGTGTCAATCATACCAGGACTAATGGCGTTGACTCGGATCTTGCGGTATTTCAGCTCGACTGTCCAGGTGCGGGCAAACGACCGTATGGCGGCTTTGGTTGCGTTGTAAACACTTGACGCCTCGATTCCTTTGGATGCAGCGATCGAAGCATTCAAAATGATTGAACCGCCGTCTAGAAATAGCGGAAGCGCTTTTTGCACAGTGAACAGAAGCCCTTTCACATTAATCCCGAACGTTTTGTCAAAGTGCGCTTCGGTGATTGCCTCCAATGGAACTAATTCACCAACGCCGGCATTTGCAAACAGAATGTCGATGTGGCCCTTCTGCTCCTTCACAGTGGCATACAACCGATCAAGATCTGCTAAATTTGAGACGTCTCCTTGAACACCACTGACGTTGTTTTTGCCGATCTGCTTTACTGCTGCATCAAGTTCGCTTTGGCGGCGACCAGTGATGAAAACATAGGCGCCATCTGAGACGAACCGCTGTGCTGTGGCAAGGCCTATGCCGCTATTTCCGCCCGTAATAACGGCAACTTTTCCTTCAAGCTTTTTCATGATTTTTTATTACTGTTGTAAGATTTAAGGTAAATAGTAATCTATTTCCTATTAAGTATGCTTTGGAGAACTAACTTACCTAGTAATCACTACTATATTTATTAAATGAACATCTATTCCAGATGTGGCGTGGAAAGCAATAGCAACTTGAGTTTATCTAGCTTATTCAGAAAGATGGTGAAGTAAAATAAGAAACAACAAAAAAACATCCAAAAAAGAGACTAAAAAATTGAGCACTTCTGTAAGTATTGGTTCTGACCGACCATATACGAAACTCTATTAAAATATGGCACAATACTTAGATTGTAATTGGCTTTTAGCTTATTTAGTTCATCTAAGGTTTTTGATATTTTTGTCTGAATGAGAAGGGTTTATATCATGAATTGTTACAATAGCCAACTTTTGGTCTATCATCCAAAACAAAGGAAGTATAATGAGATATGAATTTTAATAT
>DASTUU010000100.1:0-1226 GCA_035759485.1 Nitrososphaeraceae archaeon | reverse complement strand
ATCAACATAAAGTTGCATTGCATGTAGGCTGCTCGTTAGTCTTGATAACCCTACTATAATTTAAAGTTGTGTTTTTGGATGTCTGATTTATTAAGTTGTTTAGCTACCATCGCATTCAATTGCTGCTATCACGCAATGTATAAAGTTTGTAGAGTTTGCCTGTCTGTCGATCAGTATATTTCCAGTTATCAATACCTTGTTTAACTTCTATAAATTTACCTTTGATTTCAGGGTGCAACACATCATATACATCTTTACCTATTGTTATTTTGTTTGGATTAGTCAACGAAGTTATTTTTGATGTTACACTCATGCTGTATCCAAGAATATCTATCAAAGAGCTTAAATCATGTCCGTATTGTACAATAACATTCTCACCTTCATCTATGCCTATCTTAACTGCCAGATCAGGATAATCATACCCGTTTAATATAGGATTGATTCCATTTTTAATTACTGTTATCATAGATTTTGCACATTCTACTGCTTTATCACATGCTAATAATTTGTTATACCCAGACGGAAAAAAAGCAATTACTGCATCACCTACATACTTTAGTACATAGCCCCCATAACTCCTAACAGTAGAAGTCATCTCAAATGTAAATGCTCGGATTATAGTAGTCATCATATCAACGGGCAAAGTCATGCTCATGTTAGTTGAGCCAACCAAGTCTGCATACATGATCACAAGTGAAAGCTTTGAATTGACATACGTAGAAAGAAAAGCCTGACTATCTCTTAGGGAAGAATCATACCTATAATGACCTTTTAGTGCTTTCCACATTCTGTCTTGAGTTTGAGATACTAAGGTTTCTGTGTCAACTATTTGTAAACCTGATACTGCTGTCGGTAACTTATTTTTGGAATGATCGATTCCCATTATCATATCAGTAATGGATTCCGTAATTGAGATAGCAGACCGATTATCCTCTCTACTATTGTTGTCTTCTCCATCCAGTTTTTGTCTGTGTTGCTGTTGTTGTTGATGTGAACGGCCTACACCAGACTTTGGTTTCATGTCCTGCTGCTCTCGTTTAGGCCATTTGTCTGGATAGTCTCCAGAAGCGTATGCCTCTTCGTTTATTTTCTCTGCCGGTTCTCCACTAGGTAATGGTGCTTCTCTATCTACTTTGTAATTGAATATCTCCGGAAAGTCCATATCTAAAATTACATTCCTGCCCGCGGCTATTATTTTGGATTTAGGGATATCGTATCTGTAATCA
>DASTUU010000099.1:0-4955 GCA_035759485.1 Nitrososphaeraceae archaeon | reverse complement strand
AAGTCCTTTTTTGGTTGCTGTATGCTAAGCAATATCTGCTTTAACTCTTCATCGGTAATGGATCTATTCAACCTGCCAGTGGATGCCGCATTTATTAGGTAATTCTCAACTGCCGTAGCCAGTTCGGGCTTGACCATCCTAACGTTCATTAGTCTTTGCCGAGCACTTGGTTCTAGGAGAACCATTAATGCACGTTGCCGCGCAGCAGCAGCTTCGGCCTCACGTCTTTTATCTTCATCATTTGGTTGTTGAGGTTGGGAGAATGACATATTTTTCCCTCCTATCATTGTATACTAGGCATATCTTTGAAGTTCTGGGGAAGCTTTGATAATTTCTTTATAGATCTCGGTAGCTAACTTGTCAATTTTTTTCATTCCTTCTTCGGTTATTAGCCTTCCTTTACCTTTCTTAATCACATATCCTGCCATTTCTAACTGTTGTAATGCCTTGCGTATAATTGCGCCGCCTGCATCTTTATGGTGTGCAAGGCTATAGCCAGCCTGTTTTTTACCGCCATATTCACTTTTTAAATCTGAAACTCCAATTGGGCCGTGGATGTAAACTTTTCTTAATATTGATGCGCATCGGGCATACCACCAATCCTTATTCTGAGGAATTTTCTCAACGTGGGCACCAGTTTTGACAAAAGCAGACCAACTTGGAGGTTCAATCTTTTTCTCTCTTTTTAGCTGTTCAGTCAGTCTATCGATGAGCTTATTAGCAGGTATATCGTATGCTTTCGCCATTATTACAGATGAGTTTGTTGTTCCCCTATAAATCCTTACTTTAATATCAAATAATATTGAAATACCGCAGTCAATTTGTTATGACTTTATGGTATATATGGCCACATTTTAGACATGTAATTCTTATAGCTTTCAGCCGCGACCTTCCTATCCTAACCCTCGAGCTTATCCCTGGCAAGATAAACTGTTTACATCTTTTACAGTAGAGTTGACGAATGTCGTAAGGCAGTCTTAAACGCATGCGCATTGCAATTTTCTTTGCAAGTCTTGCTTGATTAGTTGCAAGAATATCATCGTATAATGCTTCGCGTAGCGCATTGTCTATCAGCAGACGAACTCTTTCCTTTGCAATATCTCTTGCAACATGTTTCTTCACACAAGTTAAAAAACACAATTATGATTTATTTTTTGCTTGTATATCATCTGTTTGGAACAGAACACTGATTCCACTGATTATGTTGCTTATAAGAGAAAAATAGTAATGTTTAGCATAATGCCCAACACAATTTCAAAGGAATATCTATGAAGGCACTTTGATAGATTGCTGCAAGTTTGGTGTCTCATGTTAATTTTTATTCTATTGTTGGAGAATAATAATTAGGGAATGTTTACAGGGATAGTCGAAGGCTTAGGAGAAGTAAATTATGTATCTAGAAGCAAGAGTAAGAACACACGAGCACGTTTAAGAATAAGGATAAACCTTGGTAGGTTAAGCAAGGGTTTGAAGATCGGAAACAGTATAAGCGTCAACGGATCTTGTCTTACTATTACAAAATTACACAATCATGAGGCTAATTTTGACATTATTGATGAAACTGCCAATCGTACATGTCTAAATGTATTGAAGGTGGGTGATAAGGTGAATATTGAGAGAAGTTTGAGATTAGGCGATCGATTGGAAGGCCACCTAGTGCTAGGCCATATCGATGGCATTGGAAAAATTCACAAAATCCTGAAGTTTGAGACCGAAACAAAGATCTGGATTAAGGTTGAGAATATAAAGCTCCTAGATTCAATTGTTTCTAAGGGATCAATTGCTATTGACGGTATAAGTCTGACTGTTGTAGACACAAATTATGACAAAATATCTCTAGCCTTAATTCCCTACACCCTAACTCATACTACCTTAGGATACAAAACTGAGGGTGACTATGTTAATATAGAGACGGATATCGTTGGTAAATATATAACAAAGCAACTACCAAAAAACTGGTAACAACCTGATATTTAGTAAACTATATAATTAATTTCCTATTGCAAATAATCATTTGCATTCAATTGAACAAGCGATTCGTGCATTAAGAGAGGGTAGTTTTGTCCTGATTCATGACGACAAGGGACGAGAAGATGAAGTCGATATGGTTATAGCAGCTGAACATATCAAACCACACCATATTGCATTGATGAGGAACCAAGCAGGTGGACTAATATGTCTGGCGGTTGCTAGTGAAATTACCCAAAAACTTGGCCTTTTGTATATGAGTGACATTCTCAGGTCTCTAACACATCTTCATTCAATGTTTTCAAAAATAACTAGTAATAAATCACCATATGGAGATAACCCCTCTTTTTCAATATCGGTTAACCACTGTGATACCTTTACAGGAATCACTGATATAGACAGAGCAACAACAATTTCAAGAATGGCTGAAGTATGTAGAAATATTGATTCAGGAGGAATAGATGAATTTGCCAACAGTTTTAGGGCTCCCGGCCATGTACCAATTCTTATTGCATCAACCAATCTACTGGAAGAAAGAGCAGGTCACACAGAACTTTCCATATACTTGATGCAATTAGCTGGACTAGTTCCGACGGCAGTAATATGCGAAATGTTAGATTCTACCACGTATAAAGCACTGTCAATAAATAGAGCGAAGGATTATGCAAATGATTCAGGTACCATATTGTTGGAATCAGATCAACTATTACACTCTTATTCGAAGGTGGCATAATTATAGAATTGGGTACAATTAGAGTTGCAATAGTAGTTTCAGAATTTAATAAGGATATTACGCTTCAGATGCTTGATACGGCAATAAACCAAGCACAAAAAGTCAATGTAGAACTTAGATACATATGCTATGTACCAGGTTCTTTTGACATGCCACTTATGATTGAAGAGCTTTTAAAGAGGAAGGACATAGACGCTGCAATTACTATAGGTGCCATAATCAGGGGTGAGACACGGCATGACAATATTGTTGCAGAAAATGCAGCAAGGTTGATTGCAGATTTGTCACTCAAATATGGCAAACCTGTATCACTTGGAATTTCTGGCCCAGACATGACAATAGAACAGGCTAGAGATAGAATAGAGACTGTGCCAACACGTGCAGTGAATGCTGCTGTTAGTATGACTAACAGAATAAGAAAGTTAAGGAGAGAAAAAGTGTCTAATATAAGGAAGACAGTGACTATAGAAGATTGACAATACAAATTACAATAATTAGGATTGAAGGATATGGTCATTGGACACTCACACTTGGTAGCGATAGAGAGGCAAGACTGCAGATGTTGCAATCAAGGATATATTATGATGTACAGCGTCTATTTTCAGAAAGAGAATGTTTAGTTTATTCAAATAGATTTGATGAATATTTTGCAATATCTAATGGCCTTTCAGTCTCAGATCACATCACAATATACAACCAACTCGCAGACCTATATACAAATCTAAAACTATCAATGACAATTGGGAAGGGTACTACCCCATTTGAAGCAAATGTCAATGCTCACAAGTCAAGGCAGTCAGAAGAAGCCCTTATCCCAGCTGCCAATATTTTCGGTCAACCCATATTATATCCATCTAGACATTCTTCTCCTGAATTTTCATTCTTGAGATCATCGCAGACGACATCAAATTTAGCATCGTTAAATGGAGACTTTGTACAGATAATGCATATAGATGTAAATGACTCTAGGAAAATAAGTTTGGATTTAACTCCATATGACATTAGCTGCCTAATGGTAAAGATACATTCTCTCCTGTCAGATGAGTTTCTTAAAAAGGGTTGCATAACATTTTTTATCGGTGGAGATAATTTTATGGTAGTCTCAAATGATACAACGAAAGAAGATGCGGAGACAATAATTGATAGAGTTGGTAGAGCTGTGGGAATTAAGCTAAATTGTGGAATTGGTATTGGGAAAACTGGTAGAAAAGCAGCCAAAAATGCAACTAAGGCACTTGATACTATAAGAGATCTAAGGAGGAAAGGAAAGATCCAATCTGTATATGAAATACAATGAATAGAATAATAAAAAATGCTAGTCTTTTACTTGGCAGAGATTTAACATATATTGAGTCTGGGTTTATTGAAATAGGAAAAAATGGGCAAATAACCAGAGCAGGAGCTGGAAATTATAGCGGTAAAATTCTTAATAATAAAATCGGTTATATCGATGACGGCAGCCGTACTGTGATTGACTCCGAAGGACTTCTTATAATACCCGGTTTTATTAATGCTCATACACATATAGGCGATTCTCTAGGAAAGGATCTGTTAGTTGAGTCGGGAAAGCTCAACGCAAGAATTCACCCTGTTTATGGTGCAAAGAGGGTTATCTTACAAAAAAGCAGACCAGATCACCTGAAGATGTTTATGAGAACTTCCATAATATCTATGATGAAAAAAGGTGTTGTGACATTTGCAGACTTTAGGGAAGGCGGCTCTGAAGGAGTAAACTTGCTGAAGCAAGCAATATCTGCTCTACCAATCAAATGTATAGTGCTTGGCAGGATCGAATATTACTTTGACCTCATAAAGGATTTAAAAATAACCAAAAAAAAAGAATTAGTGAATAAAACAAGAGCAAGAAATAATGTCAAAATCGCAGCGAAGATCCAAAAATTGCAGGACGAAACGCATAGAAAGATAGATCTGAGACTTCCCCGAAAAGCCTTACATCAGGCTTCCAATGTTCTAAAAATTGCCGATGGACTGGGACTCAGTGGCGCAAATGAAAACACTGACTCCGCTCTTCAGCAGTATAAACAGCTACTAATTGGTGTGAATAAAGAGATAAGAGATGGAAAACTCAGGCAAGGAAATAGAAAGTTACTCTTGGCTATTCATGCGGCTGAGTCAAGAGAGTCTGTTGAATTCTCAAATTCAATAACAGGTAAGACAGAGGTAGCTAGAATAATGCAGTATCTAAATCCAGATGTTATTGTTCATATGACCAATGCTACAGATGAAGATATTT
>DASTUU010000098.1:0-2431 GCA_035759485.1 Nitrososphaeraceae archaeon | reverse complement strand
TCATTTCTTAAGCAAGTTTTGTCCAGAAGTAATTGAGAGGTACTTTGAACCTTTTCTCGGTGGGGGGTCATTATTTCTCTACCTAGCCCAGACAAAGCCAAGATTCAAAGCAATATTATCGGACTCAAACGCGGACCTCATAAATGTCTATAAATATGCAAGGGACGATGTTAAAGGTTTAATTGCTATCTTAGATATACATCAATCAAGATATTACGCAAACCCAGACAAATACTACTATTATATGCGGGACATATACACACCAACCAAAGACATAGAAAAAGCTGCTCGCTTGATTTTCCTGAATAGAACATGTTATAACGGTTTGTATAGGGTAAACAGATCAGGGCTTTTCAATGTTCCACATGGAACCCATCCTAGACCCACCATTTGTAATAGCCGAAAATTAATCACCTTTTCTGAAATTTTGCAGAGGAGCGACTCAGAGATTATCTGTGATAACTATATCAACGTGATCCAAAGATGTCAGCACCTTGATGTTATCTATCTTGATCCTCCCTACTATCCATTGAGCAAAACAGCTTATTTTAAAGATTATACGAAAGAAGAGTTTGGCAACGTAGAACAGGTTCTTTTGGCCAACGAGTTTAGAAGACTATCCAATATAGGCTGTACAGTATTATTATCAAATTCAAAATCTTCCTTCATATTTGACTTGTATCAAAATTATAATATAATGACAATATCTACAACTAGGCAGATAAACTGTGATGCCTCAAATCGCCTGGGACATCAGGAGCTTTTGATTACGAATAGAAAAGTAATAGCTCCTCCCAAAACCTCCGCAAATTATGCACAAAAAATGTCCTAAGTATAGGCAATCTTTATAATGCAAGGGGCCAAGGGACTGTTGGGGCTTTAATATGGGAAACTGCTATGAAGTGGAAGAAAAAATGCAACTACATATGCAAGAATTGTTTATCCTAAAACTAATAACCCAAAATTATAATATAAAGAATATATTACAAATCAAAAACCTATCATCTTGAGAGACCAAGAATTCTTCTAAACAAGGGCAGAATAGTATGGAGAAATCGTAAGACATCTAATCTTATACTATAGAAGTTGCATTTTTCACGTAATCAAAGACTTTTGCATTGATTTTTTCTAGGATGGATCTGTCGTCGGTTATTAAATTTTTGATAAATTCATCTGCGATTACAATAACTTCATCAAATTCATTCTTTTTAAGAAATTCCTTAAGAGAGTCTACAAAACTTGGATAGTCAGTTGTTCGATAGCTTGCCAATTTGGCGGCCAAATTATGTGCCGCAGGAAAAATATCAGATATCTCTACTGGAATAATTCCAAGGAACTGGTTATAAGTACAGATTTGAGCCTCAGGAAATTTTTTTGCTAGTTTCTTAAAATCTTGTGTCATATAGAACGGATGTACATGTGACTCTGGGTGTAAAATAAGTCTTCTATCACTACAATTTTTTTTCCTAAATCTAAATCTCGAAACCATCTCTCTGAAGCGTACGGCCTCTGGCCTAAACTGATCTATAGGATCAAAAAAGAATATGGCTCGTTGTTTAAAAAGAGCCGTTCCTTCTCTCAATAACTCAAAGTTCTTTAAAATTTCTACCGACTCCATAAGCCTTGGGTGTGCACGGCACTTTTGGGTGACATACTCCCATAATCGCCCGTCTACAATCGCCTGCTTTACAGAGGTAATTTCTGTTTTCAAGATATACAAATTATGCTTTGCTATTTCTGTAGTTCTTATCTCTTTGTCGTTTTGGAGTAATTCCTTCGCAGTATCGTATTTAATACAGACAGGGCAGTGACATGGCAAATAGGTCAGGTCCTCTAGTCTTGAGGTTCCATTTGCATGCATATATCGATTATCTTTGGCATATAACATATAGGATGCAGAATCAAACATGTCGCAGCCTAATGCAACAGCCAAGGGGATCGTGAGTGGATGCCCAGCACCAAATACATGGATTGGTTTGGCAGGTACTACACTTTTTGCTGAAGCTATAATCTGTGCTAGGATAGAAAATTCATAAGCCTCCATAATCTCCACAGGGCTTCCCAATGCCATAAGACCAAATCCCATTTTATCGAGTTCTCTTGCAGAATACCTAACCAAATCTAGATGCTCAGCTCCTTGTACAGGTGCTGCCCATATCGGTTCCTGAATATGGTTCTCTTTTATATTGTGGCTAAGGACTTTATGATTGGTGCTTTTGCCTAGTAACATGTGAAGTGTATCTTTTGCATTTGAAAGCGTCTGCTCCACATACTTCCTGGCAGTGTGATAGTCTAAGCCATAGCCAGTAGGTCTGTCCAGTGGCACACAAATATCACTTCCAATTTCCTTTTCGAATTGTGCAATCACATTAGCTTCAATGTCTATGGATCCGTACTCCAGGACCTGATAGCCTCCCGAATCAGTCATTAT
>DASTUU010000097.1:0-2087 GCA_035759485.1 Nitrososphaeraceae archaeon | reverse complement strand
ATGCCATTCGATAAATCATAGATTAAACTCAAACAGTAGGTTGAAATTGTTTATTAATAATGAATGGATGTTATTATGCCAAGAATAATAAAAAATGCTTTCTGATAACTTGGTATCTTCCATAGCTATTCAAGAAATCCTATCTAGGAGCATGGAAGGAAAATCGATTTCGAAAACGGAGGCATACCAACTAGTGAGATCTGGTGAGGATAATCTTATTGCTTCTACTGCTAAATATATACGGAATACTAATCTCAATTCGGGTACTATTACTTACTCAAGAAAGGTTTTTGTTGAGTTAACTAACCTGTGCCGAGATTCATGTTCTTATTGCACATACAAAAAAGATCCTGATGACAACGCAGCAAGGATGATGATGCCCTCACAAGTAATTGCGTTGGCCGAGCTTGGCAAAAAATTTAAATGTACAGAAGCATTGCTGGTTACAGGAGAGAGGCCAGAACAAAAATACGTTCAAGCCAGGAATTGGCTCAGATCCGTTGGTCATACTACGATGGTGGAATATATAGCGGAGATAAGCGAAAAGATCTTGAAAAAGACCGGTTTGCTTCCACATACTAATGCAGGAACCTTAACGAAAAATGAGCTGTCATTATTAAAGAATAGCAATGTTAGCCTAGGCATGATGCTCGAATCTACAAGCCAGAGATTAGCTCAAAGAAATATGCCTCATTATAAGGCACCTAGTAAGAATCCAACCATCAGAATAAAGACTCTAGAAGACGCAGGACAACTGAAAATACCTTTCACAACAGGACTACTACTTGGTATAGGTGAATATGCAGAGGAAATTATTGATTCCCTGTTTGTGATTAAGGAAATAAATAAAAAATACGGTCATATTCAAGAAGTAATTTTGCAGAATTTCATGCCAAAGACTGGCACAGGAATGGAAAATGCAACTCCTATTGGATTGAGTTATTTTCTCAAGATTGTGGCTATTGCAAGAATAATTTTGCAAGACGTAAATATTCAGGTACCTCCCAATCTTAATCCTGGCGTCTTTGAGAGTTTTCTGGATGTCGGTATTAATGACTGGGGCGGTATTTCCCCTATAACTATTGATTACGTTAATCCTGAATTTCCATGGCCTACAATAGAATCCGTGAGATCTACTACCCTCAAAAAAGGCTACTCTCTGAGAGCTAGATTACCTATCTATCCTGAATTTATATTTAATGCAGACCATGGATATATTCCAGAAGGACTCAGGGGCTATGTCGAATCATTTTGCGATCCGTCGGGTCTTGTTAGAGAGGATCTTATAAATTGACTTTTGATTCCCTTCTAAAAGATGCAGACCCAATTATTTCATCAGCCTTAAATGATGCTCTGGATGAGAAAGATCTTACCGAAGATTTAGCCACTGAATTGCTTGAGTGTGAGGGTATGGAAATGAGCATGGTGCTTATGGTGGCAAATGAGCTCCGGAGGAGAACAGTTGGGGATCGTGTAACATACGTTGTAAACAGAAATATCAACTTTACAAATGTTTGTATTAAACGATGCGGATTCTGCGCTTTTAGCAGGGATTTCAGAGAAGAGGAAGGATATTTTCTTCCAATCAACGAAATAGTAACGAGGGCGAAACAGGCATGGAAATTAGGAGCTACTGAAATATGTATTCAAGCAGGACTTCCTCCTAAAATGGATGGTCACCTCTACATCGATATCTGTAAGGGTATTAAAAAGGAGCTTCCTGATATCCACATACATGCTTTCTCCCCAGAAGAAATTCTTTATGGCGCCAAAATGTCAGATGTTCCAGTCAGAGAATATATGAAAATGCTAAAAGAGTCTGGTGTCGGAAGCCATCCGGGAACGGCAGCTGAAATACTAGATCAAAAAATAAGAGATATCATCTCCCCTGGGCGAATAACAGTAAAGGACTGGATCGCAATAATCAAATACGCACACTCCATAGACATTCCTACCACCAGTACAATCATGTATGGACACATAGAAACCTCTAGAGACAAAGCAAGGCATTTGACTCTATTACGATCAATACAAAAACAAACAAAAGGGTTTACAGAGTTTGTTCCTCTGAGCTTCGTCCACACGGA
>DASTUU010000096.1:0-1180 GCA_035759485.1 Nitrososphaeraceae archaeon | reverse complement strand
AAATTCATCAACCCTGACACCAAATTTTATCGACGAATCACACTCATAAACGTCGAATGTTGAATTTGGCCATTGAATGTCTATGAGCGCAACATGAGATGGGTCCATTCCTCTAAAAGATATGCCCTCAACGGTCGCCTCAAATGTTGCCTCATCTACTAAAGTAGATATAGCGGATGTGACTGCTTTCCATTCTTCAGGCGACTTTGTTCTAGCAACAAATACCAACGTCGATCCAGGATACGCTAGCATTATGAGACTTTAAACATTGCGATACATTGCTAGGTATGGTTGCAATCACTTCGGAGAAAATATCAAGGTTAAAACCTATCAGCAGCAGTATCATCCAGGCAGCAAACAAGGACATCTTAACATAATCCCTAATAGAAAAAGCTTAGATGGTCCAAAGGTTGGCTAGAGCCAATCTACAAAATATCAAATCTCAGGAATAGTTACGCCAAGTGTGTCCACACTTTGTGCATCGATAAAACTGCGTTGTGGCTTCGTCGGCAGACCTTGTCTGTAACATCCACCAAAAGGCATTATTATTTCCACACTTAGGGCAGTCTATCGCAGTCGTAGGGAGCGTGTCAGGACCTTTCTCAGAATCCATGACCTTGAGAGAACTACCCATGTTCTTATCTGAGTACAAAAAACTTGAGTGTGTTACGAAGCCAGCCTCCTTGCTGCCATTATTCTTCGTAGCAGAAAAACCACACCTAGGACAAGTGAAAATATTTTCCTCGATTTTTGACTTCATGCGAGTTTCACACTTAGGACAAAACTTCATAAAAAATCCATCCGTTTATTTTTTTAATGCTGGCTTTATTAGACTGGATATTTCTCTCATCGTTTCTGACGCCTTGGTGCTTGCCTCCTGAATAACTTCAAAGGGATCCTTTTTTTTTGTTACTACTCGAATAAAGTACTCGTGGGTGAGGGGATGTTTCAATACTACTCCTGCAAATTCTACGCTCTTTTCTTTTAGTAGTTCATGCTGAATAATATACATCACCGAAATGTCTTCGTCTTGAAGGGATAGTTCAAGCTCGTTGTCCTTAGTGCTAAGCACTTCCGCTTGCATTATATTGACAACAACTACTTATTGAGGATATAAATGATACCATATTGCAATTTAGTTGGCAGGTATCAGCAACAAGATCGAAAATGTCAAGCTAAG
>DASTUU010000095.1:0-5140 GCA_035759485.1 Nitrososphaeraceae archaeon | reverse complement strand
GGACGTTCCAGAATCTACAATCTCTTTGGAAGTCTTATCCTGAGCATTTGATCGTTGTTGCTGTTGCTCTTGCTCCTGCCTTCTCTCCAAGTTGGTGTTATCTTGAGTTATTCCTTGAATTATGGATTCATCACTATTTATCTTTCCCTCGGCTATGTCAGCTGCCGTTCTATTTTTTATAGTTCCTCTGCTTTTAGCAATACTCGCTCTTGATACATCAGCTGTATCGGTAATATCCCTAGATGTATCGCCAAGGTCTGTCACAGAGGCCGTTGCAGCGGAATTGCTATCTTGAACGCCTCTCTCGTTATACGCGAGGTCTTTATTTCTTTTAGCATTATCTCTAGTCATTTTCACTGTGCTCCTGTGTACTATGTTGTTTTAGCCCTTCTCTAGAACTAAAAGTCTTATTACAAAAATCACATGAAAATTGAGCATAAACTCCCCCTGTCTTGTGTAGTTCTGTAGTCCACACAACTTTTCCATTTACTGTCCACTTGGCACTTCCTAGATCTCTACCACTAGGACCCCGTGCCCGGGGGATATCAATCTCAAGGTTCTGAAAGTTTATCGTAGTTGACATATTCTTACCTGCGACGCTTTCTAAAACTTGTCCTACGATTTGAGACCATTGACTTGCTAGTTGTTGTGTTCCTTGCTGCTGTTGTTCCTGACTTTGTTTATTCTCATTTCTATTATTCGAATTAGGGCTCATGTTACTCTAAATAGACGCACCTTAGGATTTATACAATTCTACTAATCTACAGATCAGGAGCTAGTTATAGTTTGTATCTAAGAATCAAAGTTGTGTCTATATGGAATTTGAGTCAGAATTCAAATCCCATGCTCTGCAGAAATTGTTTCTCCTTCTCCTGTCCCAACTACAGAGGCTGTAATACTTGGCCAGAGTTGTGTGATAAGAACTGGAGTATTTGCTCTGATCCAGTTCAACATAGCCTTTTTCTTCATCCAAGTTTTGTGTCAAAACAGGTATTGCATCCCCTCCTCCTACTGTAGCTGCCTTCTGTGCAAGTTGAATAAGCATGTCATGAAGTATAATTTCGGCACTTTCCACTATTGCATCTTCTTAGCTCCTTTTAGCTCAGCTTCTGCACTCGTCCTATGTTTCTTAATCAAGTTTTCGATGGATTTAGAAGAAGATGGTACAGGCAAACGGCCTTTATCTCTAGTTGCCTTTCCTCCCAAGCCAGATATTAATTGTTTTAACCTAACTTGCTGCCTAGTTTCTTCTAAATGGTGTTGTAGCTGTACTTTTTGAATTTTGTAATCTAGTTTGCTTTATTCTTGTCTATAGTCTTTCTATAGCAGCGTTTTCCATAGATAATGCATCATTTAAGTATAATGAAAGGATAAGTTCATCATTATTTATTAGCCATTGGATGTAGGAAATAATAAAGATTAAATATCCAGGAATATACGCTTGCGGAACGTCAGTACCAAGGTAAGCTAACTCTTATTGTGATATTGGTTTATTAAAGCGAAAGATGCGTAGACATTCAATCTTTGGACATTTTTACATATCTTATACGTATTTTAAATCTTATATTAACAAATAATTTTTAACCATCTTTATTATTATTACAATATTACTTGGATACCTATTAGCATATTTCTGTGAGAGGAGCACATATACAAAGTTGACATCTGTTATGGTTTCTATTACGTATTAGTTAATTTTACATATTATTTGTTAACATTATCAAATATGAAGATGGTAGATTTTACTAGCCAAAATTTATGGACGTTCCATTGTAGATGATAAGTTGTGATCCTTATGCTTGCTTGGGACTTTTCTATAGCATACTTCTGTCTGTTGATAGTTGATTTGTTATAGTATAATCTCCTATTGCGCTCCCATTTCTGACGTACCCGTCATGGCCTGATCTTCTCCAATACCTAGTTGACCTTCTTCTGTTCTAACCGCAGGAGTTGAAGTATCTGGCCATATTTGGGAGACAAGAACTGGGGTATTTGCCTTTATCCAATCCATCATCGCTCTTTCTTCAGATAGGTTTTGTGTCAAAACAGGTATTGCATCCCCTCCTCCTACTGTAGCTGCCTTCTGTGCAAGTTGAATAAGCATGTCATAAAGTACAATTTCGGCACTTTCCACTATTGCATCTTCTTTAGCTCCTTTTAACTCTGATTCCATACTTGTCATATGCTTTTTAAGTATATTTTCTATCGATTTGGAAGAAGAGGGTATTGGTAGATCACCCTTATCTCTTGTTGCCTTCCCACCGAAATTGGAGATTAAATCTTTTAACCTATTTTGTTGTTCTTTTGTTTCTTCTAAATGATGTTTCAACTGAGCTCTTGAATCATCTAATGAAGTTTGCTTTATTCTTTTATTCAGCCTTTCTATAGCGGCGTTCTCAAGCGATAATGCTTCATTTAAGTAAATTATCAATTTGTCATTGAGGCTGATATCCCTACGTCTGTTTGGTAAAGAACTTGCTTTCTTACTCGATCTTTTCTTGTTCTTGCTTGAAGTGCCTTTCCTTGTTCTTTTCGATGCAAATTTGTTTACTTTTCTTCTAATCATTAATCTTAATACTACAAGGACGACATTACATAAAAAGAAGGCACGTTAACCGAAATGAGATCAAATCTAAATATCAGATTGGTTATAGTAAGTTATTTCCATTTGAAATCCCAAATAGAGTGGCATTTTTGTTCTGTATTATGGCATATTATTACGGATTTTTAGTTCTTCTTCGATAGAAATGTCAAGACAGAAACAGTTAGCTTGGTCTTAAAATCCCAATCAATCCAAATCCACTTAAGGAGATTAGCATTCTTTACTTGGGTGCGAGTACCCATGCCACCTGGAACTATAAGTAAATCCAGTTCTGGGCAGTTATCCTTAGTTACATCTGGAGTAAAGCGTAGGCCACCAATGGCTGAGACTTGATCCTTATTCTCTGCAACCAATAATACTCTAAATGGAGATGGTTCTTCTTGTCTGCGTTCTTCATTCAAATGGGTTACAGCAAATACCTCAAAAGGTCCTGCAACATCTAAGACTTCTACTTGATCAAAGATTAGAATTCCAACTATTAAAGGAAGTTGATTTTTGCCTATGATATACATACATATCTAGAAGGCTAGGATCAGTTCCACTACTAATATATTATGATAGATAACTAGGACAAAACTGAAAGAAAAGGATCCACTTGTAATAAGATTGACTTATCAAACTTCAGTTCTACTTTAATTTCTTATTAAATAATTCTACTACCTGGGAAATCTTTATACACTATAGCAACTTATTCTGACATTTTTACCTCGACGTAGTCATCGGAAAGGAGAACTATATTCTTAATTAAAATGAGCTGACTAATTCTGAGAATTTAAATTACCTATTGTCTGCTCCATAGTTACCATTCCTCTGTTCTTTGCATCCTCTATTAGACATACAGTATATCTATTAATACGATGAGCAGAAGCATAATTTTGTTGAATCTATTTATTGAGGTAATATCTCTGCAGAAATAGCATCCCATATCAATGAACGTATTATAATACTCAATTGAGCCAGGCATGACAGTGTAGCAGGACTGGTATGAACGTCAACTCTAGTGAGGGTTCATATTGTATATATCAAATATTGTACGCAAAAATAATAAGTAGATTAGTATTATTATCACGATACTGTTTGAATACAAAGGATGATGCCATTAATCTTCACCGAATGCTAAAAGGAAAGATCGAAATTCAAAATCGTGTTTCTATTGATAATATTTTCGATGAAGAAAAGGGAGTACTTGGTCTAATATATACTCCAGGAGTAGCATATGTTGCAACAGAAATAAGTAAAAATAAGGAATTGACTTATGATTATACATCGAAATGGAATAATGTGGCTATAGTGTGCGATGGAACAAGGGTTCTGGGCTTGGGAAATATTGGTCCGGAAGGTGCGTCTCCAGTCATGGAGGGAAAATCTGTTCTTTTCAAGATTCTAGGTGGTATAAACGCGTTCCCATTTTGTATTGATATTAAGGATAAAGAGGACATAATTAAGTTTGTAAAAGCAATACAACCAGTATTTGGAGCAATAAATATCGAAGATATCGAATCACCTAAGGTATTAGAAATAGTGGAAAGATTACGCAATGAGCTCCAAATACCTGTCTTTCATGATGATCAACATGGTACAGCCGTAATTACACTTGCTGCATTGATAAATGCTCTTAGACTCCTTCACAAAAAGATTGATAACATAAGGGTTGTAGTAGCTGGAGCAGGTTCTGCTGGATACGGTATATTTAGAATATTGCAGGAAGCAGGATGCAAGAATATAGTAGTGACTGATAGCATTGGAGCAATCTATGGAAACAGAGTTAAGGGTATAGACAATCAGTACAAGAAAGAAATAGCTGACTCAACTAACCCCCTGGAACTAAATGGGAGTCTTGGTGATGTTCTTAGAGGAGCTGATGTATTTATTGGCGTCTCAGGCAAAGGCAATCTATTAGACAATAAAATGATAGTAACAATGAATAAAGACCCAATCGTATTTGCTCTAAGCAATCCGGACCCAGAAATATTTCCTTCTGACGCTATAAAGGCAGGAGCAAGAATTGTGGCCACGGGTCGATCGGATTTTGCTAATCAAATCAATAACGCCGTGGTATTTCCAGCCATATTACGAGCACTACTAGATCTTAGAGTAAAAAATTTGGACGAAGGTATGCTGGTTTCTGTTGCAACTGCGATTGCAGATATGATAGATAGTACTCAGTTGAAATATGATTATATCATTCCTAAAGTAAATGACCCGCGCCTAGTCAGCATAGTTACCGACACATTAAAGAATGCGATTACAAGACATATAGAAAAGAAAAAACAAGAAAAGTAAGACACTGTGATAATAAAATGCGCTAATAAAATCAACAGAGGGTGTCTACTAACCATATGGCGATGTTACTTATCGTTACTTTGCATTTTAGTAACGGTAAGAGTTTACTTCAACTATGGCTTGTGGCATTCCCTTCTTTAGGTCATCAAAGCTCATTACCGGGTGGAACTCCACATGAGCACCCATTCCACTAAACAGCGGTTCAGCCAAGACGGGTATCTGGTCTGCACTCTCTATATCAACAATAAAGGAAGC
>DASTUU010000094.1:0-1763 GCA_035759485.1 Nitrososphaeraceae archaeon | reverse complement strand
CTCGATCTGGAGCTATAAGGATGAAAGGAACATCATTCTCGTTGAATATTTTATTTAGCTCATTTCTATCTAATTCTGAAAGCTTCTTCTTAGTATCAAGCATATAATAGCAACATATGCTCATCTGTAGTTTTAGATATAGCATTCGGAACCTGATGAAGCACGATGAGTTATGATTTACATACTATATCCAAATGCCATTAGGAATGCTCTGAAAATTCAAAGAATATTTAAGTTATGCATACCTCTCACCAAAGCAATGGAAACTACAAAAGAACAAGAAAACAAGCAGCTTGTTCGTCAGTTCTTTGAGCTTCTTGATCGACACGATACAGAAAGTATGGGACAGTTATTAGTATCGAATACTAATTACTCTTTTCACATTGGAGGGCATTCCTCCACTGTGGATTGGAATGAACACAAACGATTGCTCATTGGCGTCAACAACGCATTTCCAGACCTTCATCATGAGATCGTAGATATGGTGGCAGAAGGAGACAAAGTCGCAGTCCGTCTTAATGTTACTGGCACTCACAAAGGAGACTTCCAGGGTATACCACCTAGTAATAAGAAACTGTCTTTGGATGAAATGGGATTTATAACTATCATTGATGGAAGGATTGTAGAATGGTGGATAAGCGCAGACACAACTAGATTGATGCAGCAGATTGGAGCGATACCTGAAGAATCGCATGCTACTGGTACTACTCGCCTTTGATGATGGATCAATATTTGTGTATAGGATGGAAGTTGTTGACAGCTATTTTGAATATGAGAAAATGTCTAGATACAAGCATTGCTGAGGTCGTGGGTTCAAATCCCACCCGGTCCACTTTTTTCTGTTGTACAACTACGGTATTATTTTGAATTCAATTTAGATAATTGTCGGACAGAACCACTAACCGCCATCTAAGCCTCTCAAGCCGTGAGTGTGATCTGAAAGCCATGTATGCAAGTCTGACAATACATTCTGTTCAATAGGTCCAAATTCTGTAAACCATTGCGAAGAAGGATTGAATAGGTGTCCCAAGTCAGGGTAAGTTATCAAAGTATGGTTAGGATGATTCACTTCAGTCAATCTTTGCTGCAAGAGGAAAGATTGTTGAATAGGAGCCTGCGAATCGTTTTCTCCATGTAGTATTAGGACACTTGTAGAATTTGGGATATTGCCTACGATACTCAAGTTCGGCTCTAAATTATCATGTGAGTTCAGCCAAATAGGGCATCCACCTTGAAAACTACATTTAGCACCAAAATCTTCCGATGTAATGTTTTCATACTGCTTTTCAAGGAAGGGTTTGAGTTGTTTATCAATATCAAGGTTCCCAGTAGCATTATTGCCAAACAAAGCAGCAAGCGGTTCCCCAAATAGAGGATCGTTAATTATTGCTTCTTGTATCGAAAATGATCCTGTATGATTTCTATCCAATACTTGATTTGCATATGCTAAGTAATTGTCGACCATCTGAAAGTGGAGTAAATCTACAACATTCTGAGCTACTGATGCCATAAGTACAATATTTTTAATTGTGGTTGAATTAGTCTTGCTCTCTTGTTCAATCACAATTCTTGGAACAATTATTGTACCTTCACTATGACCAATAATAGTTATTTTACTTGAGTCAACTTCTGGCTGTTGTGTCAAAACCTCTAGAGCTCTCTCCGCATCACGTTTTAGATCGTCAAATGTTAAGTTGCCCCATACGTTAGTATCAATAATCTGGCTATTGGCACCGACTCCTCTCTTATCATATCGTAACACT
>DASTUU010000093.1:0-2061 GCA_035759485.1 Nitrososphaeraceae archaeon | reverse complement strand
TCTATTTCTCGGGAACTCTTGAAAGCAGTTCCCAATACACAGAGAGAAGCTGCTTATAGCCTAGGTGCCACACGCTGGGAAACATTAAGAATCGCAGTGTTTCCATATGTCAAATCTGGTTTGTTCGGGGCTGCATTTCTTGGCCTTGGAAGAGCAGTAGGTGAAACAATACTTGTCACAATGGTTATAGGAAATGCCGTTGGAATAAATGCTATTCCTACCTCTCTCTTTTCCCAAAGCCAAACATTATCAAGTGTAATTGCCAACGAGTTTAATGAGGCCGCATCAAGTTTACATCTGTCAGCTTTAATCGGGCTAGGTGCAGTACTGTTCATACTAACAATGGCCATCAATATTGGAGGACGGCTACTCGTGTCCAGAATAGCAAAGATTAGTCCAGGAGTTAAAGAATAATGGAAGAAACTAAACTGGACAAAGCAAACCTCAGATACCAACTACAGAGTACAATGGAACGGAAATCTTCTAGAAAAAGAAAAATAAACAAAGTTGTTACCGCCTTATGTATTTTTTGTGTAGGTTTGGCCATTGTTCCATTGGGAAGCATACTGTTCGAAGTAATAAAGAACGGTATTCCTGCACTCAGTATAGAATTCTTGACTCAACGTCCTGGGTCTATGATATCAGGAAGAGGTGGTATTGGTCCTGCTATTCAAGGAACCTTGATAACAGTAGGCATAGCCTCTATAATAGCTGCTCCTGTAGGCATTTTAGCAGGAATATATCTGGCGGAATTTGCAGGAAGTGGTCCTTTTCCTCATGCCATCAGGTTTTTTAATGATGTATTAACTGGACTTCCTTCAATCGTTCTAGGTATAGTAGGGTATATTGTTGTTGTTTTGACAATAGGTTCTTTTTCTGTTTGGGCTGGTTCTTTTGCATTATCTATTATAATGATTCCTATTGTGGTGAGGATAACAGAGGAAAGTTTGAAAGTAGTACCCAACTCGGTTCGAGAGGCGGGATATTCGTTAGGAATTCCTAAATGGAAGATAACATTACACATAACACTTAAGACAGCATTTGGTGGGGTACTAACAGGAATAGTTCTAGGAATTTCAAGAATAGCGGGGGAAACGGCTCCACTTATTATGACAATACTTGGGACAAGTCTTTTTTTTACCGGCTTCAATGAGCCTGTGGACGCCTTGCCTCTTAGGATATGGAGATTGGCATCCCAACCATATGAATCAGCTCATTTCCAGGGTTGGGGTGCAGCGCTTGTACTAATTTTTATGGTTCTGCTCTTCAGTGTAACACTGAGATTTTTAGCTATGAAAAAAGGATTTAAAGTCAAGGCGGTTATTTAGGCTGCGCCCCGGTTTAATTGTATAGTAGACATTTGTATAGTAGACATAGATTACTACTATAGCAGAAGAATATCCGTAAGTTAACTCAAGAAACACTCAAATTTCACCAACTAAGCGAATTTTCAAAAATACTGTGAAGCAAGATAATTAATAGTTGACACAAATGGCTGTATAGATGTGATCTTGTAATAACAACTGTTGGATCTAGAGACTAATGTAATATGTATTTAGAGTCATCCAATAACTTTTTACAAAGCCTTTTGTTCACTATAAACTACAAATTTTACATCCATTTGTATTATCATTATTGGCCTGTTTATCACCGCCTTGGACTTGAGGTTCCTGTAGCAATATAGTACACTGAGTCGCCTATGTAACATGCATGATCTGAAATGCGTTCTAAGTATCTCAATATTAATAAAGTTGAAATATAACAGCGTAAAGACTTGTCTAAAAATTCTTTGTTAATATTTTTTTGTTGTTCTGTTGGATTAATTATTTCATGTACATATCTTCTGTATAGTGCGTCAACTGTATTATCCATCTGGTATAGTTTTTGTGCTGCGTCTCTGTCTCTAGATTGTAACGCTTCTATACTCAAAAGTATCATTTCACGCACAGTGTTTGACATTTCTAGCACATATGACTTGTCACAATCAGAAATAGAACCCATTGTTTCAAGTACATCTACTATATCATAAGAATACCTTCCAAATCTAGAAAAACCATATGC
>DASTUU010000092.1:0-3049 GCA_035759485.1 Nitrososphaeraceae archaeon | reverse complement strand
TGATAAGATATCTCCCCTAAAGAATGCAAACAAGCTTGGTGCTGTGTTGATTCAACTTCCACCTAGTTTTACTGTTAATGATTTTAAGAAAATAGAAGGATTTCTTGATGGATTACCCTCATCAGGTTATCACTATGCAGTTGAATTCAGACATCCCTCATGGAAAACAGAGGGACCCTGGGATATGCTAAAACATTACAATATTGCAGCTGTTATGACAGGCTCTCCAGCAAAAGAAAATCTGGACTTCTTGTCTGATGTTATTGTGACAACCGCTGACCATTCATTTGTTAGATTTCATGGAAGAAATACAAAAGGAGATTACTGGTACAATTACCTCTACAGTAAAGAGGAATCAGAACCATGGGTTGAAAAAGTAGAGCAGATTAGAAAAGAGACTAAAACTAGGGCATACTTTAACAACCATTACGGAGGAAAAGCCGTTATCAATGCTCTGCAATTCAAACAGATGCTTGGTAATAAATTATCAGACATTGACAAAAATGCACTTGAACGTGCACAAAAATACCTGTCCAACATACAGTAGACTCTATCAGCAGAGTGAATACACTAACTAATTTGAATATGTTCCAATACAAAGCCCTTTAATCTTAGTCCACTTCCTCTACAATTTCAAAAGGTTTATTTTATCTGTGTCTACGAAAATCTATTTTTTTCTTCTTTTCCTCTTGCATATGGTGAAGTCTGTCTTTTTCGTGGAGGAATTGCGCTCCGCAATTCTGGCATTTGAGAATAGGCTTATGATGTTCGTCCTTTGAGTGTTTGATAAGATCTTCGTGTTTGTCAAATGAGTTGTGACATATTTCGCAGCGGTTTTTCCTATGAAAAAGTGAGAAACCCATATCTCTGTGTCATTAATAAAGCTATGTAAGATATAACTAGTTCTTTACCTTTTTAATACCTTCTACTAGCCTCTTACTCGATAGGAGGCAGGCCATTTGAATTGACCCTGACCGATTTATTTTCAACCAGGATTGATAGTAAACTGGTAGAATGCGATAGAGCTAGAACATTGCATTAACTATTGGCTGCTGCTCTCAAAGATGTAGGAGTTGTGCCGATCGAGAAATCCCTCCGTTTTTTGTTTTGGAAGGTCCAATATCCTGAACTATGCCTAAAATGTATCAGAGCTGAAGCCTGCAAAGTTGATTTTCCAGCAACAAAATTCCTAAAAATAGAGCCTCTTTCTTTCCGGCAATCTGATTTCTATCACAGAAAAAATGTAGCATCGTCAACCAGCCCATATGTTCTGATTCTGTTTCTAAACAAACTCCTAACGTTACGTTCTTACCCTCAGACTTATCTCAAAATTAGATCGTTCCTTGCTCTTGCCCTCTACAAGTTATTGATATGCAACACGATTGGATTAGAACAGACAATAACAACTACTAATCCGACCGATATTGCTCATGCACCTCTAAAATCTGGTCAAGCATCACGTTCTCGTCTGCTCCGATATGATATATCCATTGCCTTGCGTGTAAGCACCCATTTCTCTTCCTGCCTTCTAAAGCGACTACCTTTCTGATAATTCTCTTGTCCTGTAGAACTAAAGGTACAAGTTTTTCTTTTGCTATTTGCTTTGATACTTTATAATAACCGGTAAATATTCTTTCTATGGCATCGAGAAGGACAGGTTCATTTTTTAGGCTCTCACAAAAATCTTCGACAATGTCTTTAAGGTAAAGAGAACTCTCACTATCCAATTGGCGACGTTTCATATGTTGTAGTTCGTTGCTTTTTAAGTCACATAGGTTATATGTAACTATGCGCAATTTCTCATGTTCGTTGTTCTTGTATAATCACTTTGAAGGGTAGTACGCTTCGATTAAGTTGCAAATCTAGGGGGCATTAAAACAACATGGGTCAAATTCATTTCATCCTGTATCTCATCCATATCGTATGTGGTAACAATTAACAATGTCTATTTTTATACATACAATATATGGTTACTTGATTGATTTTCTGTCAGTATTAAATTGTTTATTTACCGCGTATAATTGTTATTATAGAGCTAATAGCCATCGTAGATAGCGTCAGATTGATGGGCAAAAGATAGAGCAAAAAATATATGTAGTGGTTTTCCGATATGCATCAATACGGAGGAGAATCTAATCGCTAGCGAACTTTGGCTAAGCGGGCCGTTCCATCCTTTTTGTCTCTGGCATTGAATACGGTCATTATAGTATTCTATGTAGTATTTTAGACTGGCTAAAATTCCACACACACAATACCTAATCTTAACGTTTAGCAATATTAAAGTACAAGTAACGCTGTGAAATTAGAAAGAATGCATATACTACCAATTGCTCTTCTCTAGGCAATCTTGGAGGTCACGTAGCAACATGTCTATAGCCATTCATAAAATTCTGAACTTCTGGACGAAATACGAAAATGTTAACTTAAAGATTAGCTTTATTCTCATCTCACTACAGTTACTACACCTGTATTGGCTTACTACGGACGTCGTCCTTCAGCGAGTAACAGGCGATAGCTACTTCGGACTTCCACCAGAGTTATTGCCCTTATTTATAGTCATAGACTACGTTGAGATTCCTGCACTACTATCAGGTATTACATTTTATTTATTTAGCATCTTTAAACACGAAGCTCACGCTAGAAGAAATATAATGCTTCTAATATTACTGGCAATACAGATCATTCATATCTTCTGGATTACAGACGAGATTTTATACGAGTCACTACTTGGAAATGACCTTGTGAAGTTCCCGGTATACCTGGCGTGGACAGCAATTCTGATAGACTATCTGGAGGTCCCGGTAATGATTGACTTATTTTATAAGGTTTTCAAAGCTAAAAAAAATAAATAATCTTTGGTACAAATTATTAAATTATATAATAAAAATAAATAAATGTATCTCATTTGAGGCATATTCTTTGCTTTTGATAAGAATACAATCCAACTTGCTTGCCTTATCAAGAAAGGCTCTAATGTACTGGGAGACTTATTCCTATCTTAGCATAACGATAGTAGAATAGCCTCTCCTTTCCAATACGGAATTATTAG
>DASTUU010000091.1:0-11921 GCA_035759485.1 Nitrososphaeraceae archaeon | reverse complement strand
ATGCCAATTGATCCAGACTTTCCAAGAAATCAACAAGTAATAGGGAAACACAGTCATTCTGATGGAGAACACTATCATTACGTATGGGGCCCTGGTCAACCTAAAGAGGCAGCTGAAAATGAAGAAGTAAAAGCAGCATTTGCTGCAAGAGGCGAAGAACAAGTTTCGCTAGGAACACACGGTACTATGGTGGCGGTAGACTGGGATTCATGTATTGCTGATGGCGCATGTATCGAAGCTTGCCCTGTTCAGGTATTTCAGTGGTATAGGACCGAAAATGATGTGCCTGCGGCAGAACTGGCTAATGCCACGAGTGCTGGAACCGGAAGCACCGTTAAGGAGGAACGCAAGGACTATACTGATAAGGCAGATCCGATTAGAGAACACGATTGCATTTGGTGTATGGCTTGCGTATCGGTTTGCCCTCCGCAAGCTGTCAAGGTAGACCAGTCTAATCTGGAATTCCATGAAAAAGCTTCGGGCACATTCAACGAAGCACTCTCTAAAGGCAGTGCACCCCCACCACACGCACATTAGGGCATATCGCATACAATAATCCCTCAATTTTTTGTGTATTTTTTCTTGGCCAGTTGTTATCTGAAAGTATTCCTGAGTTACGACCAATGGCTAATGGCTCATTGCGAAAAAGATGATGTATCTTGCATGTCTTGGTCTAGTTATTTCAAATATTAAATTACCTTTATGCTAAAGAAAAAAAGTGCCAGTCATCGGAGATTCCTATATGGGTATGTTTTTGCCCTCAGATATATCAGAAAGAGTAGGTAACTTCATTGCTGGAGAGGCAAATTTTCCGATAATAGGTAAAGAAGAGACTATGGGGATATTTTATCTATTTGGAAAAAACTACGGGATAAAAGGTCAAACCGAAATTTTGTCAGCAACAGACCTTGCAAGGAGGACAATTGAGCAACTAGCCAAAAATGTGAGGTATTTTCACAATATGCCAAACAAATTGGATTCTAACACGGTTAGAGAGGACTACCTAAAGAGGGTTCTACAAATTTCCGTAGAGCTACAACAGAACCGTTCGGGACAAAAACCCAAATTGAGCTCACGAATCGCCAGAGACCCAACGATTTTAACTACCTGTTTCGTTCAACATATCGCATACTATCAGAGAGATTATTTTTTCGAGTTTTTCCAGCCATTTAAGAAAAGCGATCTTCCTACAACACTTTCAGCAATACTCGAAGGTAGGATGTTATTGGTTGGATTCAATGTAAAGAATCGAAAAGCATTACCTTATGAAAATTCCCTTGCGCCTTTCATTCACTGGCTAGATAAGACTATCTAAGAAAATCAAAAGTTTGACGTGTAATCTATAACTTTAATCATATTTTTAACATCAAAGACCATTACTCCTTTTGGAAGGTTAATATTGAGAAGGTTTTCATCGGGGGGATTGAACTTCAAAACATGAATTAGACTACCATTTTGTCCTAATAGTTTCCCTTTTCGTTTTTCCATCAGGATCTCTGGGCTGAATAGCGCATCAAAAGCAAAACAGTATGTCCCTCCCCATAAATTAATCGAATATTCAACCCTGTAATAAGGAATTGAAATTCTGGGGAACTTTAGGTTAGTTGATGTATGTAGATTTTCGCCTTGGTCGTACATTCTTTTATGGAAGTCGTCGACAAAGGGGACTCGAGAAAGCACTGTGGACCTCACAGACCTTCGAACAAATAGAATTGAATACTTTTCGAATTCGGAATCGGGTAGTGTTGCGGGACCATATTTTGCGTCGTCATGCCAATTAATCTTGCGGTTGACAACAAACTTTTCAGAACTTTCTATCATTCTGCGGATGTTTTCTACAAATTGATTCTCGTTACATTCATACGAAGGCATCAATTTTTCACTCCCTCTATGACACTTAGGATAGTGTTTCTAGATCCACAGATAGTGATTATAGGGTCTTTGGGATAAGCATCTCCAATTTCTTCGGAAACGCTAATTGTCTCTTCCTTATTGACATATAGCATTCTTTTCCAAAATTTGCCCTCTGTAACTATTGTGCTAGAACCGACGAGCAGGAATCCGATCTGTGAAAGATTGGCTTCAACTTTTTCAACTGGCACATACACAGAAATTGACTTCAACTGCTGTTTATATTGCACTAGTCATAATTACATCTAATAATATATTTATTTATTTACGCTGACTAATGCCTGTAAAGTGCCATCTCTTTCGTGACATGATTAATTTCATTGATGAACGTGCGGTTGAGGTCGAGAACTTTTCAAACGTCCAAATAAACGGTATAAATGTGATGCATTGCTTTATAGCCATTACCTCCTAATATCCATTCATGTATATACAATAGAACAACCGATCCGAAAATTACGGTTCCCTATGGGAGTATCTACTGTAACTTATAATAAATAGTGAGAAATCCTCAGTGTGAATGGAGCAGTAATTATCTAATAGAAGCTGGACTCTTTAACCACTGGGAATAATTATCTATGCAAGATGTCAAGCTATGTTGGCCACAACATAGTCACGAGAAAAAACTATACGGTACAAAAAAAATGAAGGAATTGCCATATGTGCCTAAAGATTCGAACTTGCTTTTTCATTTAGACAATCTGGTTGCAATGAGTTATCTGATTAAGACAGGTTTTGCAGGAAAAATTGACCTAATTTATATCGATCCTCCATTTTGCAGTAATGAACATTACTTTCTTAGAAGAAAAAATTCTCAGCGTGTTGCCTTTAGCGATATTTGGGGAGGAAAGCTGAGTGAATATCTAAACATGATCTACCCTCGACTCCTCGCTATGCAACGCTTATTGTCAGACTCAGGCTCCATCTTTATACATCTAGACTGGCATGTCGTTCACTATGTAAAGGTTATTATGGATGAAATATTCAAACCAGAAAATTTTCGCAACGAAATCATAATCAAGAGAGGACGGAGGAAAAATTTGCTATATCAGTTTAAGTCCATTGATAGAATGCACCACTCAAACGATTCGATACTGTGGTATTCCAAATCGCCAGATACAAAATATTCTCCTCCCCTTGTTGAACATGCCTCTGAATCAAAGTGGATGGGATTTTGGAGCAATGTTAACCGACCCACTATGAGATATGAAATGTTTGGGTACACTCCTAAAAGAGGACAGTGGAAATGGTCTCAGGCTAGAGCGTTACAAGCAATAATAAACTATGAGATGTATAAGAGAAGATTTTACGATATTTCTTTGGACCAGTACTGGAAGCAGACAGGAAAAGAACTAGAGTTTATCCGAAAACGGGATGGCGTAAAATATCCAGAATATTGGATTCCTGCGAAGACTCATAAAATACTCGACAATATCTGGACAGATATAGAATCTTATGACTACTCAACTGGGTATGGTACAGAAAAACATGTAGCATTACTGGAAAGAATAATCGAGAAATTTTCAAAGCCTAATTATCTAATTGCAGATTTCTTCTGCGGTTCTGGTACGACTCTAGTAGTAGCCAACAAGATGGGAAGACGGTGGATAGGATGTGATTTAGCCTCTATGGCAATAAAGATTACAAGAAAAAGACTTGCAGACCACAATTTTAAGTTTCTTGTGTCATAGTTTTTGTACAAAATTGTAGAGTTTTTCGTAAATGGAAACCATTATCCTTGTTACCATAAGGTACATTAAAGAGGTCAGCAATAACAAAACTGTGAGCCACCAAACAAAATCGGACTATGAAAGCCTATTGATGCGTTTACAGGGGCAACTCAATAACACTTCCAGAAAGGAGGCCTCCAGGCTAGAAATTCCTTCGCCTCAAATTATCTGGGTAGGACAACGCACCATATTTAGGAATTTTATGGAGTTTCCAAAGGCACTACGCAGAGACCCAGAAAAATTGTTGCTCTATCTTAATAAGGAGTTGGCCTCTGCTGGTTATATTGCCGGCGAGCGGGTAATTTTTCTGGGACGCAAGGAACCGTCATCTTTTGGGACTCTAATCGATCGATATGTCAAAGAATACGTGATATGTCCTGTTTGTGGTAGTCCAGACACCCGAACTGAGAAAAATAAGAAATTGGGGTTCCTACTATGCGAAGCATGCGGGGCGAGATCTTCGATCAAAGGAAATTATGCCTAAATCGATGTATACAGTTATCTACCTACAAATACACTTTTGAGAATTTAGTAAATTCTGAAATGTGTCTCAACTAACTTTAAACAGTTTCGTATACTTATTCAGAAACTTCTCATTGTATTACTTCTTTTACTCTAAAATTTGATAAATTTGACATAGGGTTCTAAGTACAAATGCACAATACTACCTCACAGATATGACAGCCATAATGTCACTAAACCAAGAAACTTCAACAACATCTGACAACGGAAATAACTTCAGTGCTGGTCAGAGTTGGGGAGCCCTAAGAAAGGCGTGGAAAGGATATAGGATAGCAAAGGTTCATGATGACAACATAAGAATGACAGAATATGCTAACAAAATTAGAAAGATCCAAGGAGAACTTGGAATTAACGTCGCATCCTTTCCAAATCTAGGTATTGCCTAGTCCCAACCGTTTTTTGTTTTATTCACTTTTGCTCTTATTTGTAGGTGTCACCAGTGCTACTTTTCGAATCTAACGAATGTTGCCTTAACTTTGTCTCTATTTGAGTCTTAGACAGGGCACCAACTAAAATATCCACAACTTTGGAATTCTTGAGGATCATCATTGTTGGAATGCTTTGGATACCAAAGGACTGCGGGACCATTTGGTTCTCGTCGATATTTAACTTGCCAAAGACTACTCTGCCTGCATATTCACTTGCTAATTGTTCTATTATAGGGGAAACCATTCTGCAAGGACCACACCAAGGGGCCCAAAAATCAATCAGCATGACAGGATATTTTGATATTTCTTCTCTAAAATTAAGGTCAGTAAGAACAATAGGTTTACTAATGCTATTCATAGTCGACCTCATTGTGGCCATTTTTTGCATTTCTCTTAGTTTTCTCTGGTTAATCTCCAGTATTTCTTCATTATTTTGTTCATCCTCAAGGCTCATAGGCTGAAAAATCTTGATTGTAAAAGCTATAATAATATTTCTAGAAAAGCGTCTCCTAGGCCTATAAGATATTATTCTTCGAAAAGTGGTAATTTCCAGATTCTTACATGAACATTCTTTTGAATTGAACTTTTGACATTCAGTCTGCAGACGATATGTAATTATCTGGCTTCTGCTGATTTGAGTTGACTGGTTAAATTGAATCAATATGAAAGCATCGACGACCAAGGAGGCGAAGGAAGTTAGAAACAGAAGATTCTAAGGCTATAGACGACGGGGAAAAAGGTAGGGAAGACGAGCAGCAAACAGCAGAGGAGGAACTGAACAGAACTCATGATGCGGAAGACGAAGAGGAACTAGATGACAAAAATGAGCTCTCCAAGTTAAGAGAGGATCTCAAGAAGGCTAGGGAATCTGCTGACAATAATCTTAATAAACTGAGGTATATGATAGCAGACTTTGACAATTACCGAAAACAGATGGAAAAGCAATTCCATTCTAAAGTTGAAGGAAGTAAGGCCGAGATTCTATTAAAGTTCTTGAGTATTCGAGATGATTACTTAAGGGCCCTCGAAATGGTAAAGCAGCGTAAGCCAGATGCAGTAATTATTGAGGGATTACAGGGAATTTTGAAAAACTTCGATAATCTTCTTAGCTCGGAGGGTGTCATAGAAATAGAATCGGTAGGAACTCCTTTCGATCCTAACATCCATGATGCTATTAATTTCTCATATTCTGATGATTTGCCAGAAGACACCGTTACGAAGGAGATTCGTAAAGGGTATATGTTAAACAATAAAGTTTTAAGACCTAGCATTGTCGAAACCTCTAAAAAGATAGTTAAAAATACCACTAATGCTACAGAAAAACTACAAAAGGAAAGTGATACTTAGATATGGGAAAAATTATAGGAATTGATCTTGGAACAAGTAACTCAGCGGCAGCAGCAATGATCGGTGGTAAGCCATCGATTATACAGGCGGCTGAAGGAACTTCGGTTGGGGGAAAAGCCTTTCCTTCAGTTGTTGCTTTTACCAAAGACGGCCAACTCATAGTAGGAGAACCCGCAAGGCGCCAGACGATATCAAATCCTGAGGGAACGGTACTTGCAGCGAAGCGCAAGATGGGAACAGATTTTAAGTTTAATGTTTTTGGTAAGGAGTATACCCCGCAGCAGATATCTGCTTTTATTCTTCAGAAAATAAAGAGAGATGCGGAGGCATTTCTTGGTGAGACAGTCGACAGAGCTGTAGTCACAGCGCCTGCATATTTTAATGACAATCAAAGGCAAGCCACCAAAGATGCCGGAGAAATCGCAGGGCTGCAGGTAGTCAGAATCATCAATGAACCTACAGCAGCTTCATTAGCTTATGGATTAGACAAAGCTCAAAGGGATCTCAAAATTATGGTATTTGATTTCGGAGGTGGAACCTTGGATGTTACGATAATGGAAATGGGCGGCGGAGTATTTCAGGTAAAAAGCACTTCTGGAGACACTCAACTGGGGGGTACCGATATGGATAATACGCTTGTAAATTATGTAGTAGAAGAATTCAGAAAACAAGCTGGATTGGACATCAGAAACGACAGAGCTGCTATGATGAGGGTAAGAGAGGCTGCAGAGAAGGCAAAAATAGAACTATCAAACGTTGTCACCACAGAGATCAATTTGCCATTTCTTGCATATGATGCTACAGCAGGCCCAAAAAATCTTGTTCTCAGTCTATCCCGAGCAAAACTGGAGGAACTTGTCAGACCAATAATTGAACGATGCAAGATATCCATCACGCAGGCCTTACAAGATGCCAAAATGTCATCTCCGGATATTGATAAAATTATACTTATTGGAGGCCCGACAAGGATGCCGATGGTTAGGCAATTTGTTGGGGCCGTAATGGGAAAGGAGCCAGAACGTGGCATAGATCCAATGGAAGCCGTCGCAATGGGAGCAGCTATACAGGGAGCCATTATTTCGGGTGACGTTTCAACCGATATACTTCTAGTAGACGTCACGCCGTTGACTCTAGGTGTAGAAGTTCTTGGAGGGTTAAAGGAAGCACTGATTGAACGCAATACTACGGTACCTACTAAAAAGAGTAAGGTCTTCACAACCGCTGCCGATTACCAGACAGCCGTAACCATTCATGTTGTACAAGGTGAAAGACCTATGGCCGCAGATTGTGTTTCCCTTGGTATGTTCAATCTCTCGGGTATTCCTCCGGCTCCAAGAGGCGTTCCACAAATTGAAGTCACATTTGATATTGATGCAAACGGTATATTGAACGTGACCGCAAAAGATTTGGCAACATCCAAGGAAGCAAAGATAACAATAACTGCTAACTCAAAATTGTCAAAAGATGAAATTGAAAAGTTGAAAAAAGAGTCCGAAGACTTTGCTGAGGCCGACAAGAAGAAGAAAGAAGAGGCAGAAGTTAAGAATGAGGCAGACAATTTAGTTTATTCAGCAGAGAAGTTAGTAAAGGAAGATTTAAAAGACAAGATAAAGCCTGAGCAGGCTGAACGGATTAACAAGGCCGTCCAAGAGCTTCGAGATGCTATATCAACCAACAATTTTGATAGCATCAAGTCCAAAACACAAGAGTTAAAAAACATTCTAGGCGAAGTAAGTACAGAGGTCTATAGGACAGCTGGAGCAGCACCTTCAGCAACTGCAGCAGGTAGCAATCCTGGAGCAACAGCAGATGCTGCAACTCCAGAAGGTGCAGCAGGGTTTGCAGGGGGTAGCAGTACTGCAGGAAGCACATCCTCTCCTCCACCCTAAATATCTTTTTAATAATAATAACGCTAAAATGGTTTATAGTATTGGTGACATTCAGGTATGAGCAAAAGGGACTATTACGAAGTATTAGGCGTCCCAAAGACTGCAAGTAAAGATGATATTAAAAGTGCATATAGGAAGTTAGCATTACAGTATCATCCAGATAGGAATAAGTCTGCTGGTGCTGAAGAAAAGTTTAAGGAAATTTCCGAAGCCTATGCAGTATTATCCGATGATGAGAAAAGGAAAAGATATGATACCTATGGTCATGTCGGCACAGAAGACGCATTCAGAGGCTCTGAGGCAAACTTTGATGAGATCTTCAAAGATATTGGGTTTGGAGGCTTCAGGGATATTTTTGAACAAATATTTGGTGGCCGCGGAGGATTCGGCGGTATGGGAGGAGGCAGCGACCCCTTTGGTTTCGGGTTTAATTTTGGGAGCGGTGCTAGAAGAAAAGGTCGCGATATCCTTTACGATGTTGAACTATCATTAGAAGAGGTCTCAAAAGGAAGAAAGGACGAAATAGAACTGCCCAAAATGGAGAAGTGTGGAATTTGTAATGGAAGTGGAGCTGCGGCTGGAACAAAACCGAGAAAATGTACCGTTTGTAATGGTCAGGGCCAAACAAGACGGGTATATAGTCAAAATAGATTCTCCACATTTGTATCCCTAGAGCCGTGTCAAACCTGTCACGGTCAGGGTGAAATCATTGACAAACCTTGTACTGCTTGTAATGGTTCGGGTAAGGTTAGAAAGAATAAGAAAATAAAATTAGAGATCCCTGCGGGTGTCGAAGATGGAATGACGCTCCAGCTGCGGGGCGAGGGAGAACCATCTGAGATTGGTAGTGCCGGTGATTTGCTAATACGAGTACACGTTAAACCCCATCCACAGTTTGAGAGATTGGAAGACGGACATCTTCTTCACAATCTCGATCTTCAATATACTGACCTTGCTCTTGGAACTGAGCTCCGTGTTCCAACCCTAGACGGGAATGAAAAAGTCAAAATTCCAGCCGGTACCCAACCAAATACCATTCTCAGGATTAGAGGCAAAGGGTTACCGCGTTATAGTAGTTATAGCAGAGGCGATCAGATGGTTAGGGTTAATGTGAAAGTTCCCACCGCCTTAAGCGAGGCGCAAAGGTCCCTACTAAAAGAACTTGATAAGCAGTTGAAATACGAAGCAGAAAATATAAGGCAAAGGCAACATTTTTAATACAAAAATACCGTGAATTATTAAACCACGGTGTTGTCGCCATTTGAAGAATGGCGTAAAACAAAGCGGGCCAACTCATGATTCCCCAATTTAGACTGAGCTATGAAAGAAATCGAAAGAATCAACAAGAAGCTGTAAGAGATACGGAACAACGAGCTCCCAAAAACGCTATAAGAGAAAGAAAAATTAGCTGACGGTCCAACTGTCCGCGAGAGGTCCTATTGTATATGGGTATTCCGTAAAGGCAGGCATGATGGCAAGCCTACAGTGAGAAAGTTTGGAAACGTAGATTCCTCTCCAAGGTTTTTGAGAGGGGGCTTAACTGTCAAAGAGCAGCGTGGGCCTTTATTAGATAGGATTGTGGGATCTGAGGATATTACCATAGTGGCTGAGTTACCTGAAGCTAATAAAGAAGATCTGCAGTTGAAGGCAGATAATAAGTCTTTAACACTGGAATCGGTTGCAGGCGAAAGACTATATCAGAAGAAAATGGTTTGCCAGACGAAGTCGAGCCTAATACTGGTAGGTCAACCTACAAGAATGGAATGCTGGAAGTTTCATTTAAAAGAAAAAGTACAAATAGACAATGGTGTAAACACTAGCATTAACTAATTAACTACCGAGAAGATCTTTATTTGATTATACTGGTGCTCTAATTGCTATGTATAGTATTTGATTATTGATCCTTTGTTTGTCATAGTGATTTTGCTATTGCAGTTAACAAATAATAGTAGGTAAATCAATTTAAAAGAGGTGCAGATGTGGCAGAGTGGTCTTTCCTTTAGCAATCAAGGGGGAACATAGTAATGCGTCGGCCTTGAGTCTAATGGCTGAGGGCAAGCCGATTCGCCCTCGGGCGATCAGGAGTTCAAATCTCCTCATCTGCGCCTTACTATTCAACTACCGGTCCTGTGTGATTTCTATGTTGCCTGTGTTTGATTTTTTGACTATGTTCTGACCTTATGCGCCTATCGAAACGAGAGATTAACTCTTTGCATGTACTCAACGGATCAAAGCCCACTGCTTTTGCTTCGATCACACCAGCCGCTGTTATCATTCTAGCCCGTAGAGAGTATTTTCTGGTCTTATGTTTGTCAGCGTAAATAGTAACTCGATTTATATTTTCAAGCTTTCCTTGGATTTTTTTCATGAATCGCTTCATTTCCTCTTCAATCTCGCGTTGTGCTTCATTATCTTCTAGATGTGCCATTTGGATACTGGGTCCACTGTCCTTTGGAAGTATGAGTTCCAATAGATCTTTGGGTGTAACGATGCCGATGGGTCTTTTTTCTCCCACGACGATTACTTCTTCGTTATGTTTAAAGCTTCCACTTATTTGGTTTATCTTAGTACCCCTCTCCACTGAGAAGGCTCTCCGAGCAATATCTTTGACTTTCATCTCTCTGATTGTAGCCATTGTGCCTATTCCCGGTGATTTTGTAGCTCTTTCTCTTGGGGTAGCTAGAACTTTGATAATATCTAACGCATTTATGACTCCTCTAAGAACACCGTTGAGATTAATGACTGGAAGCCGAGAAATATTATATTTACGGATTTTAGCCAAGGCATTGCTTAGGGTATTATCTTCCTCAATTACTATAGCTCCGGACATAACTTCATCTATTATCGCATGACCAAAGTCTGCAGTCAGGGCGACATCTGTTTCACTCACAATGCCGACTATTTTTTTGTTTTCCATAACAGGTAGTGCTCGCTTTCCAGTTGCTACAATAAGCTGGGCACATTTTTCAATACTATGTAAAGGATCAAGGACCGGAGTAGTGGAAGCAAAGGTTTTTAGCTTGGCCTCAGGAGTGGTGTTTACTAGAAGAAAATCTTTGGCAAATATCATGCCATGGTAATTGTCATTATTATCAACTATAGGTACTTGATTAATGTTGTTTTCATGCATTACGCTTAAGGCCTTGGCAACTGTATCACCAAAATTCAATGAGATAACTTTGCTTACCATGATCTCTGAGACTTCCATTACAGAAGGACAGAGTCTGGGCCTTCATTAAAAAACCTTCGCATAAAAATTCTTCATACAGTAATAGGAATCTGCTATGAGAAATCGGTTAAACTTGATTCGGACACCACAAGTTACAAAATGTAATAGGGTATAAGTCCATCTATCCTAATAACATGTGGGATGCAATAAATAGAACTCTATTTATAAGAGTTTAACTTTCTTTTTTCATTGTTTAGGTGCATGGTGCTTTTAAAGCAAAATTATAATACTATATTTGGCGCATTTTTCGCTTTTTTATTTCTGTTTAGTATATTGGTTCCACAAAACGGAGGCGCTTCAACATTATTTGAAGAGAGAGGAGATCCTACCTCGGGGAGTACAGAAGAAGCGTCAACATCTAACATAGAGATCTGTGATAATCTTGTAGACGATGATAATGATGGGCTGGTGGACAACCAAGATGCAGTTGACTGTCCTGCTACTCCAGGTCTTATGCCAACGCCAACTCCAGCTCCTACACCAGAAGAAGACGCAGCAGCTCCAGAGGAAGACTCTCAGACTGCCGTAGAGATATGCGATAACACTTTAGACGATGATGGTGACGGATTGGTCGATACTGAGGACACTGAGGATTGTCCTATGGCACAAGCAGCTCCAGAGGAAGAACAACCAACACCTACACCAACTCCTGAACCAGAAGAACAAGCGGCTAATGCTACCAAGGGTCCTTCTTTTCCCCCGTTCGTTGGTCCATTTTTTGCCCCTCAGGCAACACCACCCCAAGAAGAACTACCTCTAACTCCAACACCTGAACTAACTCCAACACCTGAACTAACTCCAACACCTGAACTAACTCCAACACCTGAACTAACTCCAACACCTGAACTAACTCCAACACCTGAACTAA
>DASTUU010000090.1:0-4633 GCA_035759485.1 Nitrososphaeraceae archaeon | reverse complement strand
CCCTTGTGCAAGCCAATGGAAGGGACCATTTTTCTCTGCAACCTCGATAAATACATTTGCAAATTCTTCGCCTATTATCAGTCGCTTCTCTTCTGGATCCTGTACTCCCTTTAGTTTTTCTAAAAATTGTTTTTCTGCGTTAACATAAATTACTTTTATTCCCATGGATTTAAAAAGATCTGTGACTATTTTCTCTTCATTTTTTCTTAATAGTCCATGATTAACAAAGACGCATTGCAATTTGTCCCCTATGGCCTTATTTATCAATGCAGCCACCGTAGTTGAATCAATTCCTCCACTAACAGCGCAAAGGACCCTTTCTTCTTTTCCCACCATCTTTCGAATATTTTCTATTGACATTTCTAAAAACCTCTCCATGCTCCATTCTGGTCTTGCCTTGCTGATAATCTGCGAAAAGTTCTTCAGGATTTCCACGCCTTTCTCAGTATGCACTACTTCAGGATGAAATTGGAGTCCGAAGAAACCCTTTTGATTATTCCCAACAGCAGCAGAAGGCGAGCTTGATGTATGAGCCAGAATTTTAAACTCCTCAGGAAGAACTTCAGCGGCATCTCCGTGACTCATCCAACACCTTATCATTTCGTTATCTATATTACTGAATAAGTCTTCTTTATTGTCAATAATTAAATCTGCTCGACCGTATTCCCTTCGGTCTGTTCTTTTGATTTTACCGCCAAAATGATCTACTATCAACTGATGCCCATAACAAATCCCCAAAATTGGGATTCCGGCGTCAAAAATTTTGCTATCTGGTTTAGGCGACTTCTCTGAATATATGCTTGCAGGACCTCCAGACAAAATTATACCTTTTGGATTAATACTCCTAAGCCCTGAAAGCGGAATGTCGTATGGTAGAATTTCACAATATACATTTATTTCGCGTAGGCGTCTGCAAATTAAGTGACTATATTGGGATCCAAAATCCAGCACCACTATCTTATCCATTCTATTAACATCATGCTCTATTGGTTTTCTCTATCATCCTTGTAAAGACCCATGTGGACGTATTAAATATCTCGTTCAAGCGATCTTTGTCTCGGTAGTTATTTATAATTATTTTTTTAATTATGCCATTTTCATCTTCCTCAACATTATAGTCCAGTGAGGTTGACTCATCGATCTGATTCTGGGACACCTTTTCAGTATCTTTTATCTTCATACCTTCTAGAATCCTATTTAAAAAGAATGATCTAAACGGTGGTGTATTGACGTTAAGAGCAATTCCTTTTGCAGGGATGATTTCAACTGAGTTAAGTAATATTTTCGCATTAGCTATTAAGAAGTCATCTTTGAGACGTTTAAGTGGTTTAACTTGATTATCATATTCTCCAACCTCACTAGGAATTTTCTGACTTTCAGATGCCTTAGTCTCCGTTATAGCAGCTGGAGAGTTAACTCCCGTAATTCGATTGCTTTGACTTCCTGAATAGCTTGACATTCCCTGAGTATTACTAGTGGATTTTTGAGACGTTTGTGATGTGAAACTAACTGAAGATGGAGAAGAAGGTGGTGATGATGAGGCAATAGTCGAAGCAGGCTTAAAGCTACTTTGTTTCAATAAACTGTCAATAAGTGTAAGTATAGTGCTCATTTTGTCAATTTGCTCTTGCTTATCTGATATTTGTTTCATAAGCCACTCTCGTAATTCAGCTGCATGTCTGATATCGTCTTCAGAAAAATTAGACATCCTCGCTCCTACTTGACATAAAAGGTATATAGTTTTTTCAGATTACTATATTACATAAAATGGAGGGGGGCAGCAATTCACACATCAACGCATGTTAACAATAATGTTTTAACACTAATTACGGTCTACTTAACAGTGGAGTTGAACTTTATGATAAGACTAGGGAATTAGATAAGAAGGGTTAAAGTATCTATTGTAGTAGCAAGCGAAATGTTGTATGAAGAAATAAGAAAGAAGCCTTTCCTAAATTTGATACAACAATATACTCTATAAGAAAACCTATTGCAAATCCAGTTTTAAACCGTAGATAAATTACTACAGATTTTCCACTAGTCATACTTTTGAGGGGATAATGAATCCTGCTATTTATCCCAACCCACAGTTTGTTTATAAAACAGTTACGTGTTCTAGACACCGCATCAAGATGACAATGCTTGAAAAAACCTCATAATAGTTGTTCTCTTTTTCTTTAGTTTTGGAGATTTTTCCTTTTGGTCTCTTTTATTTCCTCTGCAACTTTACCCTTCTATTTAGCTAAGGATGTAATATGAATTGGTGCAGTTTAGTTAGTCTTGAAACCGCAGGAATTGTTCCTCTATCAGCAATGGCTAGTTTTCTTGCGTGAGGAAAATAGTCTCACTATGTTGATGCACATATCCGTAAAAAACTTGGTTAGATATTCTCTTGTTTCCCTAATACATCAATTGATTGAAGGCTCATTTATGGCTATTTTTGTTACTAATATGATACTCCTCTCAGCTAGGTATATTGGGATAAAAGTGCTCTCCCGCCTGGCTTCATCTCTCTCTGTTTCTTTATCTTTCTTACTGCCTCTTCGAAATGAAGCATGGATATAAGCGCTTCAGATGCATGCTTTGTGGCTTCTTCTGGCGTTGGGAATCGTTCCAAATATTCATGCAGTACCAGAGAAATCGCAGTATTGGCCACAGCCGAAACATCTGCACCACTAAAACCATCTGTCATGTCCGCCAGTCTTTTCAAATCCACGTCATGACCCACAGGCTTACCTTTGGTATTGATCTCAAGTATTTTTTGTCTTGTTTTACTGTCAGGGTTTGGCACATATATAACCTTATCAAATCTACCCGGTCGTAATAAGGCCATATCAATGATGTCAACTCTATTAGTTGCAGCTACAACCACTACACCATGCATTTCTTGTATACCATCCATCTCTGTAAGAAGCTGAGAAACTACACGTTCAGTACTTCCGTGGCCACCACCTCCTTCCATGCCTCCTCCTCTAACAGGAGCAATAGAATCTATTTCATCAAAGAATATAATACAAGGAGAAGCTTGTCTTGCCCTTCTGAATATTTCTCTAATTCCTCGTTCTGATTCACCAATCCATTTTGATATGAGTTCCGGTCCCTTTACACTAATGAAATTAGCCTCCGATTCTGTTGCTATTGCTTTTGCAAGTAATGTCTTGCCTGTACCTGATGGACCATGTAACAATATTCCTTTAGGTATAGCGTGTCCTAATTGCCTATACATATCTGGAAAACGCATAGGCCATTCTACCGCCTCCTGTAGTTCACGTTTAATATCATCCAGACCACCTATTTCACTCCAAGGAACATCTGGGGGCTCTAAGTAAACCTCTCGCATGGCAGACGGCGTTACTTCTTTAATAGCATTCTCAAAATCGCTCATCGTTATAACGAGTTTCTCTAATGTTTCCGGTGGAATTTTCTCATCTTCCAAGTTAAGTTCAGGTAGTAATCTTCTAAGACATTTCATAGCAGCTTCTTTACACAAGTATTCAAGATCAGCACCTACGAAACCATGAGTTACTGCAGCAACTTTATCCTGATCTACATCAGTATCCAATGGCATATTACGAGTATGTATTTGTAGTATTTCCAATCTTCCTCGTTTATCAGGGACTTTAATCTCTATTTCTCTGTCAAATCTACCAGGACGTCTTAATGCTGGATCAATTGCATTTGGTCTATTGGTTGCAGCAATTACAATGACCTTACCTCTCGCTTCTAGACCATCCATTAGTGATAACAATTGTGAAACCACTCTTCTTTCCACCTCACCTGTTACTTCTTCACGCTTTGGAGCAATTGAATCAATTTCATCCACAAAAGTAATAGATGGTGCTTTTTCCTTTGCTTCTTTAAAGATTTCTCTTAATCGTGCTTCTGATTCACCATAGAATTTGCTCATTATTTCTGGTCCTGAGATACTGATAAAGTGTGAATTGCTTTCATTAGCTACGGCTTTTGCCAACAATGTCTTTCCTGTTCCTGGAGGGCCATGAAGCAGCACCCCTTTGGGTGCTTCAATACCTAATTTTTCAAATATTTCGGGGTGTCTTAATGGGAGTTCAATCATTTCACGGACTTTTTGGATTTCTTCTTTTAATCCGCCTATATCCTCATATGCGACCTGCGGAACTCCTCTTAATGTTTCGCCTTTTTCAGCGATACTAAATATTGCCTTTTGAGTAACCAGAACAGCATCGGCAGCCACCGGAGTTACACCAATTACTTGAAATGTGAGCCTACCACCAAAGTATGGAACCATAACATTATCTCCCTTAATAAGGGGTACACTTTCAAGAGCATCAGCAAGGTATCGTTCGTCGATAGGAGGTATTGCCTCCAAAGGAGCAACTATAACCTTTTCAGCGGGAACAGCTTTTATCTTTCGTACTACAACAGTGTCCCCTATAGCAACACCTGCATTATTTCTTACAAGACCATCGACTCGAATTATACCCTTTCCCTCATCGGATGGATAAAGCGGTAAGCATTTAGCAACTGTTCTACGTTTACCTCTAATTTCAACAACATCTCCAGTAGATGCACTTAAAGAATCCATAGAATCATAGTCAATTCGAGCTACTCCTCGACCTACATCTCGTGTATATGCTTCAAGTACCTTTAGGGA
>DASTUU010000089.1:0-14250 GCA_035759485.1 Nitrososphaeraceae archaeon | reverse complement strand
GGCAGTATTGGTATTTTTGGGGACAGTATAATATGGTCTATAACTTAGATCGAATCCCTTATACTTTTGATACGTAGTAGAATTCATATTACTAATCCAGACTATTTTTCCGTCTTTATTGAGCCACATATAAAAATCAGTCAACTCACTTGTGTAGTTTTGCCCGGAGTTTATTATAGCCTGTGATCTTTGGAATTCATTATTCTGTATTGAAGGAGAATCAGCTAACGTTTGTAAAAGAGTAGTAGTAGATTGTAAACTATTTTCTAGTATCTTTGAAAGATCATAAATTTGAATTAGAGCATGCGATCTTGCTTCTTCTGAAGCAATACTCATAATTCTGTCAGATATATTTGTAAAATTTTGATATGAAAGGGCTGACAAGATAAGCGCTACAACTGCAATAGTAACGAATAAGACATATTTACTTTTTAGCAGCCCAAGTCTTGTCAACTAAGCTAATAGCCCTGTTCTTATTAGTAAAGTTTATCAAGAAATCAAACCACCTTAAAATGCAAATTCTTCTTTTTTAGGATTGTTTAGTTATGCTTTCCATAGAAAACTTATTTTAATTTCCTCATTTTTTGAACTCCTATAACTAACAAAGGCTAACCTCACCCCAGGCAAGCCCTAGCTCAGCTAGACCCTTTTCAATGACATCATTGGTTGGGGTTAGAATTCTAACACTTAGGCCACGCTCTGTTACTGCTTGTATCAAAAGCTCTATTATTCCTAGACGCTCTTCACGTAGAAAGGCATTGATTGTAGGAAGTATTAGCAAAATATTATACTGAGCAGATTTTACCATATCGATAAACAATTTCTGTATACTTTGTGGATCTTGAATTGCATGTGTCTTTTCTAATTCAACTCCTTTTTCTATTCCTCTTATCTTCTTCTCAGCTGATATGGCTTTGCTCCATAAAGTTTCAAAGAGATATTGCTGCTGTTCTACAATCCTTTTGACGTTGCTGTAAATAACTTCTGGTATTGCATGAACTTGTTGCATAATAGCGGTAGATGTATATTCCGTGTCGCTTACTGCAAAATTAGACCTAATTCCATACAGATGGCGAACTTCTGCAATCTCCATAATTTGTTTACAGTATTCAATATTATCTTTCGTAATCTCAGTAAGATATCTGAACCGTTACAGAATGTATGATTCATCGGCGCCACAGAGTTTCAACAGGTATACATTTTCCACCTGATGGTTTGTTATGCTAACTATAAAATTATTAGGAGATAAATACTAAAATGACAGAATTCACTGTCAATCCAACACGATTCGATCCTTACAAGAATTTTAAATTTAGAATAAAATGGGATGGTAAGTATGTCGCTGGATTGAGTAAAATGACAGCTTTAAAACGTATTACCCAGGTCGTAAAATATAGGGAAGGTGGAGATCCGAGTTCAAGTCGTAAATCTCCAGGTATAACAGAGTATGAAGCAATTACCATGGAGCGGGGGGTCACTCATGACTTAGAATTTGAGAAGTGGGCTAACAAGGTGTGGGACTACGGAGCTGGACTAGGCTCAGAAGTTTCACTTAAGGACTTTAGGAAGGATATAATAATTGAACTCTGCAACGAAGCAGGACAAGTTGTGATGGCATACAATGTATATAGATGTTGGGTATCAGAGTATCAAGCATTACCAGATCTGGATTCAAATGCAAGTGGTATAGCCATACAAACAATCAAAATTGAAAATGAGGGATGGGAAAGAGACGAAAGTGTAACTGAACCATCTGAGCCAAGCCTATGATTGTAGGAATTATTATTATAGATAATTGCGACTTGGCGTGAATTAAAGTTCCAAATAAAAGAATTAAACCAAACAAAAGAAATGTAATTGAAAGCCCCGAACCTGAAGTAATTTTGGATTTTGAATATGATGACGGTCTTCTTTATATTATAATTGAAAATATTGGTCCTTCGTCAGCATATAAAGTATCAATAAAATTCGATAAAGGGATAACAGGAATGGAAGGACAAAGAGAAATATCTGCTATGAGAATATTTGAATGTATAGAATTTTTGTCTCCACATAAGAAAATTCGTATTTTTGTAGACACATTTGCGTCATATCTACTTAGAAAACAGCCATTAATAATTGGAGCTACTGTTATCTATTCTAACAAAAACAATAGGGAATTTCAGAATTTAATAAATCATGATCTTTCAATTTACCAAGATTTTCCTCATATCCTAAAATAGCAAACAATTGAGGCAGTGGTTTGTGAACCATATTTTAGGTCCCATTTATTCATGGGTAGTTAGAGAGTCGGTGGTCCACAGAAATAGGAACTAGTGCTGCAGCACCGGATAGACCGTCCTCATTTGATTTTGACTATAGCGATACCGATAGAACTTTCTCATCTCCATCGAAGGCTAAGTCAGAAGAAGGAGAAGAAAAACATGGATTGCTACATACAATAGGAACAAGATTTGCCCTTGAGATAATCCTAAATTCATCCTCTGATCGTTTTATAGATAGTATAACATCACTTATCACAAGAGGGCTTGAAGATGAGGGTCTTGGAGGATCAAAATCAAGAGGTTTTGGAGAAGTATCGGTACAAAATGTTAAAATCCAAGAAATAACTACGGAATTAATTGAAAAGAGATCTGAATCCATTGGCCGAAATCCAAGGTTTTCTGTGTATCTGGTATCCCCTATGATAATAGAAGATACATATAGAAGCATTGAACCGCCTACTTTACTTGAAGGAGCAAGAAGAGCATATTCTTGGTGCTTTAAAGAAGGAAAACCATCACTACCTGACTTGGTCAGGCTAAAACAGATCTTTTCTTACGAAGTCTTTGGTGGGTGGTCTCTCAGAGAGGGCAAACAAAGAAAGTCTGCTGTATCAATATCCTCTGGTTCTTCTTTTCTATTTGAATATTTGCCATCATCAGGACATGACGCAATACAATTGCTGGCTAAGGGATTGGCAAGCCTTGAATATTAAGCACTTGGCGGCTACAAACCTCATGGCTATGGACAAATAAAGATAACATAAGTTCAAAGAGAGAGGTGCTAGTGAAAAAGAGATAGTAGTTAATTTTTTATTATTCAGGGAGTAATTTTGATAGCGGGATATCTCCCCTCGTACGGTGCTGCTACTACGATTACCTTTATAAGCCATATATGAAATAAGTCATAATCGACGAACCTTACTGAAACAAGCAGAATTCCTTCTGAAAAAGTGTAGAATGCAGATTTTCAGTGTCTCTTTCAACGACTCTTAACAAGATGAGAAAACAGAAACGCAATCGGTTTTCCAACATTTCCCACACTGTAATAGCTTTCAATGACTCTACAAGATGAGAAAACAGAAACTTTGGAGTACGCCTCGTTATCCTGATATGCATCTAGGCTTTCAATGACTCTTAACAAGATGAGAAAACAGAAACCCATCTAGATTGAATCTTTTGAAAACAGATTTTCCACTTTCAATGACTCTTAAGAAGATGAGATGGAAACCACAACAATGATGCAATGGAAAAAGGGATGTTAGGCTTTCAATGACTCTTAACAAGATGAGAGGAAGGAAACAAAATAAAGATGGCAACAGGCTGGTATATGACATTTACAACTTTTCAATGACTCTTAACAAGATGAGAATACTGCATGTTGCAGTACAGTCAAGAATAAGACCCGGTGGTACGCTTTTCACTCCAGATGAAATCTACGCAACAGATAGAAGAATCATAATAAGAGACCCTTACATGCTAGGGATGAAAGAGAACATAGTTGATATCCCATATGACATAATCACAAGTCTCAAGTTAGAAAAAGGACTATTATCTTCTACAATTAGGTTCAAAGCTCCTGGTCTTGTGAGCGCAACAAAAATGGGCATAATGGATAGCATAGCTGATGGTGGTATGGACCCAGGTGGAGTAATTCAAGCTATACCAAGGAGTAAGGCAGAGGATCTGTTAGAGATAATTCGTTCAGGAATGACACGCAATAGAAAGAATTCAGTAACTTCACAAATACCTTCTGAATCTTCAGACAATAACCAAGTAGCAACAACATTAGATGATGATCATCATTTAATTTCAATTGTTGATGAGTTAAGGAAACTTGCAGATCTAAGAAGCGAAGGAATATTAACAGAACAAGAATTTGAGCATATCAAACAAGGGCTCATCAGAAAAATGAATAAAGCTTAATACTTGCTTGATATTTGCCATTACTATAATACTACTCTTAAACCAAATAAGATATAGTTTTATTAATTCTTACACTCACTTTCTTTTCTAATGACAATAGATGAGTCTTTAACGTCAAGCAGCATATTGTTGCCAGCCTTCAGTTTCAATTTGTATATTGAACTGGGAACAAAACTATTGATCGTAAATAGATGTCTGCGCTATGTGTCTACAAGCCAATGCTTGTTTGTGGCCGGTTTGTTCATCTAAATATATTATTGAAGGTGATGGATTTGAACTATCATCAGCAGCTGCATTAGTCATAGTTTCATTTGTGAAATCCTTTACCATTTTTTCATAGAGGATGAAGCTGCATTCACTATTATTTCCATGAGATTTTCAGTATAACTACTCTGGTTATAGTAAGATGAGAAAGGGGTGGCATGGTAGTTGCCACTACCTGCGTAGTTTATTATGGTTGATTTTGAAATCGTTGATACTGGTGGCATGGCATGAATTAATGAATTAAACATCGTAGGATCGGCACGCCATGACTCCATTAGCGAATGAAGTGCAAGCTTTAACAGCCGCTTCTTGTCTGACAAGGCACTTTTAATAGTCTGTCTTGCCATAAATTGAATCTTAATGTAGTCTTTGTTATTATGCTTAAATCCTGTTAACAGTCTAAAGTCTCATATTCTGTCTGTGCAACTGGAGCATTTTGCTTGCCTCTTTCTGACAAGATAAACGGTGAGAATCTAGTATCTGCTTTGTATTTTGTATCTGACTTTTTAAATCCTCTAAATGTATGCTTAAGTCAAGTTCTCTGGGTTCTAAATGATTCACATTTTGTTGTAGTTTTTTATATCTTTGTTCAACTGATTGCAGGTCATTATTTGCAATTTGAAGAAGATTAATAGTTTGTTGTGGATTCATATGTTCATCTTTGGATAATCTATATAACTCTAGGAAAAGTACAATGTCGGCTCCAATCTCTTCATATACCATTCTGAGTTCATGCATTTGTTTCAAATTCCAATACTCTTGATAAAATTTTGTTGTCTCATCTTCACTAAGGTTCAATGTAATTGCTACTTGTATTGGATTCTTGCCTTTCGAAAAGAGGCGATAGGCTTTATTGGACAGAGATAATGATTTCTTGATGTCTTGTTTTTCCTCCATCTCTCCAGATGCTTTTTTCAAGATACTACCTATATCTCTAAAAGATATCTTACCTCTTTGGCTATGTCACGAATAGTCTTACCTTGATTGTAAAGGTCTATAACAAATTGTTCTCTTTCCTGTCTTGTCAACATCTCTAACAAACACTGTAAGGTAGAAGCTTAAAGCTGTTATCATTGCTACCATTTTTGTTTTCTCTGCTTTCAGCTGTTTCGACTGTTGCCATGGCACCTCCACTGAACTCACAGAATATTGTTAATAGATTAGATTAATTTCAGGGACTCTCTTTTACTTATCATTACTTTAGAACAGATACCAGCTATTCCTTTCTTTTTCTCCCTCTTCTATTCTCTGAATAGATAATAATCCCAACTATCCCGGCCAATGCAGGCATGATATAAAAGTACATTATCTGCTGAAAAGAATTTGTCATCTTTTGTATATCCCGAACCGCTACATCGAAGCTTGCCATCAGGGGTTGAGACTTGTATTTTGGATCTCCATTTATCTTTGCCTGTATTGCTACTTTGTACTCACCATCACCTCTAAATATATATGGATAGGTAACATCTCCAAACTCATGGAACTTGTACGGAGTTTGTCCAACTATTCTGCCTGTATTTTTATCAGTTATAACAAGTGATGTAAGCAATAAAGAAACGTCTGTATTATTTTCCATGATACTGAAATTCAGCTTAGTAGAAGTATCATTTACTAATAATCCTACAGGATAAGGTAGAAAGGAAACTTGATACTTGCCATCGACATTTTTTGTAACAGCATTTTCTGTGTCGGTGAAGATATGGGCATATGCAATACCTTTGCTCATATTATTAAAGATATTAGAGTTCTGCAAGTGGAAAACTACAAGTGAGATTACAACAATAATACCTACTGAACGAAGACAATAGAAGTATGAGAACTTTAGATAATGGCTAGGTATGTCTGAAGGCGAAGGCATATTGATTAGAAACTTTCGTTAGTAGTTGTGATATATTATGGTTTAGTAACCAAAAACTTCTAAAATGATATCAGAAACGATGTTAAGTGTAGCTTATTACAAACCATGTAGGTAAGTCCAACAACGATATTCCTTCCTTGAGCAACTTGGACATGCATGAAGAGAAGTTGTAATATAGTATTATATGAGTGGGGGAATAAAATTGGTAAGTTCCTTCATCTTCAAAGGTATGTGTGTATGAATCCCCTGGTTTTATAATTCCAGAGTCAGCTAATAATGTTGTTGTACTGTTGTCCATATTTATGGCTATTCTATGACTAATGTCGTCATCATTAAACCAGCTTAATTCCTTTCTCTATTGGATAGAAAGTTATATCCAAAAATCGTGGCCTGTTTTGATCCTGAGCTCCAGTAGTCACCATAATAAATAATAAAAAAATTGTCATTGTTATTGATCTTGACTTAGATGTAATTGACAAGCTGGATTATGAATCTACTTAACAGATTATAAATGCATTATAGATGCATTATAGACCATAGATATCTGTAATTTGGCTTCTGCCAGATATCAAGTCCTATATTCTATGTAAGATAGGAGCTGTCAACTATAGGGTAGTTCTGGTGTAATGTCTTTCAATGAAGATATTATCATTTTTTGACCAATAAGGTAATTACTTTATTTAAGAGTTAAGCAATTGTCTTCTGAAATTATAGAATCTATTTTTATTTTTACAGTAGTATCTAACTTACTTTTATCTTAAACTCCTAACAGATTTCAATATGTTTTAAGTCATGCCTTCATGTCCTTGGAATATATATGCCCTATGGAATTAGATAGCCTAACGACTTGCAAGTATATGATTTTGTATTGCAGCCTAGAATTTCAGTTGTTGCTTCTGTGATTTTATTATTATTAGTGTTTGCGACTGCTCAGCAGCCCCTTGGCCCTCTATTACAACTAGAAGAATCAATGGCGCAGCAGCCACCTGAGGATGAGACAAGCCAAAAGATACCATTGGGTACTGCATCAGGCAGTAATTTCACAAACTCTACAAACCCACAATTTGGATTTAGTTTGCTCTATCCCTCTAGTTGGATTAATGAAGAAATAGCTCCGGGGGCTAACTTGACCTTTCTTATGTCTTTTAGCCCACCTCCACAGGAATTTGGAGAATCTGTTTTTGTTTACATGGCAGTTAAGAATTTGACTGGCAATAATACCTCACTAAAGCAATTCGCAGAGCAGGAGATTAGCTTTCTGGAAAGACCTCCTGCTGCTACATCTATTACAGAAGGTACTAGTGTAAGAACAATTCTTGAGTCAGAGCCAACAACTATCGCAGGAAATACTCCAGCATATAAGGTGGTATATTCAGAAAAAGTTTCAGGTACTCTATCTAAAATTATGGAAATATATGCTGTCAATAAGGACAAGGGTTATATCATGTCATATTTTACTGATACAGCCATTTATGACAAACATTTGCCCATAGTTCAGAAGATGATTGACTCATTGAGTCTCTCATGACAATATCTATGTAGTCTATATGGAATAATGAGAGTATAGAAGTTTACAAGCGATGCACAGTTTATAGCTGCATGTGGCACAACAGGCAATGGCACTGGTCAATTTTTAGAGCCAGAGGGCATAGACGTAGATAATTCTGGTCATATCTACGTAGCCGATACAGGCAACAATCGTGTAGCGGTGTATGTGGAGGCAGCCGCTTCGACTAATACTCCGACCGCATCGAAGATAGCAACAGCAGAAGAAGCTTAACTTTATCTTCTTTTGTCTGATTTTGCATTTTAATAGTGTCGACGTAGCTTTTAATAATAGTATTAGTAGCAGTTTATTGATATGTTACGACTGTTTTTTGTTTACGTTACGTTCAAATTTACCATTTTTGAATAAGTAACAGTGCCATATCTTGCTCCTACAGTTAGCATATAGTTTCCAGGTACAAGGTCTTGCCTAGGTGTTAATTTGAGTGTAACTATCTGGGGTTCTATACCTTCTTTAGGAAAGTAAAACTTTTCCTTGCTAAACTGGCCTGTTAGATTCCATAGTTTGCCTGTATAAGATATAGTTCCTGCCACTGTCATTTGAACAGGCTCTCCTTTTATTTCTACATCTAAATTACTTCTATTAGGATAAACAAAGATCTTGATAGATTTTCCATCACGGTCTTTTTCTTTATCCAAATTTATTGATGTGCTGTTTGCTGGAACTGATATCCAAAGCGGTAGATTTTTTGCTTTATCTGAATCCTTCTTCTTTAAAATCCTTATTTTCAGATAATAGTTCCAGACAACTTTCACATTCTTTGATTTGGAGGTCTGATGGTCTTCCTTTTCTTATCTTTTGAGGTGCATTGGAACCTGACCCTGCTGCAGAAAATGCAGCAGAATTGAGCCCCTTTTGTCTTAATCTCCCAGCTTTCTGCTTTTCGGGATTTTTGGCTTCATCAGGTAACGCTTCAAGAATGGTTCGATTACTCCATATACACCTACAATCTCTTTCGATTCTATTTCTAGCATCTTCAGGGGTTATTCTTGGGTTTTCCTCTATTAGGGCTTGATACATTTTCGGAATAAGTTCTCTTGCCGTCGAACGTAGCTCTGCTCTCAATCCTTCGACCTTGAGTTTGGCTTGTTGTAGTAGGTCGTTGTATACACTCATTTGGTTTTACTTTCCTTAAATTTAGATTGGCATTCTTCACAGAGGTATAAGCATATAGAGTGTTTTTGTCCTACCTTAACTTTAATCTCCTTGACAGCAGGAGCAAAACAATTAACGACTTCACATATTTTGTTACTCTCTTCACTAAATAAGGCATTTTGATTCATATAAATAACCACCTATTACCTAGTTCTCCGATTTCTGAACAAGGTTATGCTTCTCCTTGTTTTTGAAATCTAGCAAATTATTAATGATGTCATCGTATGTTTGTCCATTGTAGCCTGCATGTTTGAGGCGTTCGCAAGTGCATCTATGTATTAATATACTACGATCCTTCTTCATGCAGTACTATATAGAAATGGGTATAGATGTACACATTGGGGTACACTCACTAACAATTAATTATCCTACGTATTTACTCTGTATCATAAGCATTTTTGAACAGAAAACAATTCGAAATGAGCAATGACCAAAGACAAAAGCTAGTTAAAGACTTCGTTAGAAACCATAAGGGTTGCAACAAGGAGTTTATAGTTAAGGGACTCAAAGATAGTATTTCAAAGAAAACTATACACTATACAAAGTAATAGAATTGATGAAAGAAGAGGGGCAGATAGAGGAAATTGATAAAGGAATGAATGGTAGGGGAAGCAAACTATTTTTGAAATTAGATAACCCCTTGGTCTCTGTCCTTTTGGAATACCGTACAATATTTACCAAATATGGGATGCAACAAGATATAGAAGCCGTAATAGATTCTTTATGGAATATGGATAAGGATATTCAACAATATATCTATAAGGAACCAAAGGCTTTGCACTTCAGATTCAAGTACGGAGTTGATGGATGGAGAGACCTGTTAGACCTTGTTGAAAAGCCTTGCTAAGCGACTTCCTCATCAGCACTGAAATTAAGTCTGTAGGTCAGACTATATTAGTTGCTTTTTTGCCAATGATTCAGGTTTAATCTGAGCTAATTGCGGATTTTGTTATATCATTGATATTATTTGAGTAAACTGCTGATTCATCTCTTCACGCATTGATTTCATATCTTGTTCATATTTTTCCTTTAATTCTTTAACCTCTGATTCTTTTTGCTGCTTTTCTTCTATAGTTTCACTATAAGCATCATATGTTAATACCATGCGGCATTTGGCACAAAACTTTGAATCTGGTTTGTTTGGCTCCATGCAGTTAGGACATTGTTTTGGTTTTAATTGTTCCATCTGCTCATCCTTTGTCATTATTCCATACGCTTGCAGAATGCTTTCACTTGATTCATTGCCAAAATAATGAAGATACTTGAGATGCATTTGTGACCTTCCAGACCATCCGGCATGCTGTCTTAAAGTATGTTCTTTGAGCTTTTTCTGTTAATGCCGAATGTCTCCTTATGTATGGGTTCCAGGGTTTCTTTATCAATTCTTTTATCTTTTGTTTGTCTTCAGGTGGAACACTTGGGTTATCTAATAGTTTTGGAAATACATTTTCTCTGTAATTGCTGTATATCTGATAAAGAGATGGCGTGGTTAGGCGTCTACCCAAAGATTTACCATGACCGCATATTAACGGACTATTAGGATTTCCTGACTGAGGATGCTGGTCAATCCAGTCCTTAAGATAAGGAATAGAACTGATTAAAGGTATATTTCTAGTCTTTCCATTTAAAAGAACTTCAGCATATTGATAGTCGCCGCTCTTTTTGAAGTGAATATCCTTTAGTTTTAGCCTTAGAATCTCATGCGGTCTACAACTTAAATCTCTGGATATTGTATGATAACATCTCTCCCTTACACTGGGACAATATTTTAGAAATAGTAGGTCATCCTCTATAGTCCACAAATCTGAGGGCTTGTAGATTGATTGTTCTCTTCGCTTCAGTGAAGTGATATTTTCAATAACTTCTGGCTTTGGTCGCTTTTTTTGCTCTAGATTAGGATGATACAGCCACTTAAAAAAGCGTATAAATAAAACTCTATAGAGATTATAGGTCCCAATTCATTTGTGTAGAGGATCTGATGCCTCAGGCTTTCTTAAACTGTCAAGAAACTGTAAAACGTCATCTCTTGTGAACTCTTTGTATGTCTTTTTATTTTTAAAAAATTGGGAAATAATATAAAGTGCATAAATGTTCAGTTTTCTATATCCATTAGATAGGTTGATTTCATTTTTCATGGAAAGAATATAGTTGACTATTGTAAGAGCATTGTCTTTTGGCAGACCTCTTAGCTTAGAGGCAAAGAATAGGTCTATTCCTTCTGTAATAAGGTCTATTTTCCTGTCTAACAAGGCGTCGTTATTAGCAATAGCAGCAGAAACATCATTGTTCATAGTGGATCTTGTTGGTATGGCTGAAGCTGAAACTGAAGAAGTATTACCTTGTCCTTTTTTCACTTCATTTGTTTCTCCTCTTGACTATATAAAATAGTATTCAACTCATTCTTATTAGTCCATAAGAATTCTTATTACAGATCATTTTAAGTGAATCGATTGAATCTATTAGCACTAAACTCAATAAATAAAATTTGTCATCATATAGATTCATTATTTGGGAGTGGAGTTTCTAATGCTCTTCCTTTGGGGGAAATTCAATTCGAATATTCAAAGAGAACAGGGCGTATTAAGAACTTCTGTATACGCAACCAATTGATCGCTACTCTAAGGACTGATGGCGGACTTGCCTTGACGGTTTTTGGTGCCCAAGAACTATGCAAAATCAAACATTTTAGGCAAAACTGTGTTATTCCCTCTCAAGAAGCACTACCCTTTATTAGTGAGGGTAGATCCCTATTTTGTAAACATGTCCAGTGGTGTGGATCGAACGTAAAACCTGGATCTGACGTAGCAGTTCTAGAAAGCTACAGCGACACTGCCAAAGTTGTGGCGACGGGAGTTGCACTATTTGGGAACGCCATGATGAACAAATATGAAAGGGGGGTTGCTGTTAAGATTAGAGAAGGAATAAAAAGCCGCAAAAAGTAAAGAAGACTATGATGCGTGGCGGCAATCGTGAAATGAGGCGTATGCTCGATAAGATGGGTCTTGAAATGAAAGACCTTGGAAATATCGAAGAAGTAATCATTAAAACAGAAACGAAGGAGATATATCTTGTAAAGCCTCAGGTTGTAGAGATGAAGGGAAAAGATAGCACTATTTTTCAAGTTGTTGCTACGGATATAGAGGAAAAAGAACGAGAAGTACCTTCACTTAAGGAAGAAGACATTATGCTTGTCATGCAGCAAGCTAATGTTGCTAGAGAAAAGGCTACTCGGGCATTAATAGATGCAAAAGGTGACATGGCGCAAGCAATTTTAAATCTTACCACCTAGCCTAGGAACTAGTCATACCACTACGTAAACCTATGATTGATAGATGAGATAAAGGTTCTAGGTAGTATAATGTTAGCTTTGGCTCAGTTTATCCGCTTAGTTCGTAAGTCTCTTGCCCACCTTAAAATATGATTATATGCTTATCTTATTATATTTAAAATGTGATCTTCACATCCAGCAACTTGGACATCCTTATCGCTCAGGGACAGAATGGATTGTATAAGTTTTCTTCGCACTATCTCTTATTGAAAGCAACGGTTTAATATCTCCTCTAGTTGCATTGATATTTGTTGGAACGAGAAACTCATTCTGTTGAAAGTATTATTAAGGCGCTGTCCGAACTCGAAAAAGACATAGATATGATTAGTTCCAAAGTGGAGGAACTAAAAAAGCGTATGATAAATCAGTCACACGAAGAGATTGGGAAATTAAAGCAGCAAATAATCTTTACCGCTCAAGAAGAAGCAAAAAAAATTATCGATAAGGCAAAGACAGAGGCAGAAGAAGAATCGGTGGTTATAACCAAAGAGTCAGAAGAAAACCTTGCAAGAGTTAGAAAAAATATCGACTCTTTATCAGATATAACAGTAGATAAAATCGTTAAAATGATTGTAAAGGGCTCAGTTTCTTCTATCTCTGAGGGCAAGCGTAAGCCAAACGAAGGTATTCAAACACAGTAGAGCATATCCCATAGTATTAACTCGGTGGGATTAGATGTAATAAAGACACCTACAGTAATTTAAGATATTATAAAAATCCAAAACATCCATTGTTGCTTTACAATCACTCATGCATAAGGTTTAAAAGGAATTTCCTCGAAGCAACTGTGATGAAACGCCCCTGATCAGGGATGTTTTGCAACATAAAGTTACTGTTGCCACTGTTTGTGGTCGCTCATATTACAAAATTATAAACGCCTTGAAAGTGATGAACCTACAGTTTGAGTCGCTTTCTCCTCAAGAAGCAGCGCTTTCCGACGCCAAGGTAATCATTACAACAAAACATGAGGCAGAAATTTTTAAAAGAAAGGATATTCTTCTGGACACGGAGCTAGAGAAATTTCCAATTCTGATGAAAGCCAAAATCCTCCGCTGTAGTATGGGCCCTCGCTATTCAGATCTGCTCACTATCGGCATTGATCCGGGAAAGAGGATAGGCGTCTCAATTATATACATGCACAACGAGATAGCCTGTTTTGTCGAATCATCACCTTCAAAGGTAGTGCAATTAGTATCTGGTTTACTAGCTGGTATTGATTCAAAGAAAAAAACCGTGAGAATTGGCGATGGTGACTTATATATGGCAAGATTTATTGCAACTATGTTAAAGTCAAGATTTGATAATTTAGTAAATATTGAATTAGTGGATGAGTGGGGTACCTCATTACCACACAACACAAGCAAAAACAGGCGGGGTGTAAGGGATATATCTTCGGCGAGAAAAATAGCCCTTAGAAATGGCAGAATTTTCAAACCCATTCAACCCCTCATCACCCACAGGTGATTTGAAGAAGACATCTAGATTATCAATTATAGGCGTATGCTGACCTAGGGCTACGTACATAACTCTTATATAGAACTTAAGAATAGAGTGTGTGTTTCTTTTTTGATATATAAATACTCTAAGCGTTGAAACATAGAGAAATCATATGAATATCATATATCAAAGCACATTCGACGCAGCACACCCAATTTGTTATTTACTATCTTTTAGAATACTCTAATATAAGATATATTTCCATCCAAATTATTGAGGAAGGTTACAATTTATCAATAAATATTTCAATTGAGACCATCTTTTAGTCATAAATTACTTAACTAGCTTTAAATAGTATCTAACGCCATATATTCTCAGGTAAAGTTTTACCAGGATAGAGAATGACTTGTAAAGGTATATGTATTCGTCACAAGGCCCAAAAGCCTGTAGGTTC
>DASTUU010000088.1:0-3201 GCA_035759485.1 Nitrososphaeraceae archaeon | reverse complement strand
ATATTCTTGAACCAAGAGAAGGGATTGGTGGACATTGTTTACCAAAGGATACGACGATGTTTCTAAATTCATCTAAATCTATAAAAAGTAAAATTATACAAGCAGCTATACAAGTAGATGCAGAATATAGAATGTATAGAGGCAACACTCAAGGGGATAATATACTCAATAAGGAAATCAGGATCGCGACAATGATAGAGGAGCAACCGAAGATAGGGGCCAAGGATAGACCAACAATGATGGGTACCTGAAGACTGGAAAATAAAAATAACTTTTTTGTTTCTAGCACTGAGTTTATTTACAGTATTTATTTGAGCTTTGGAGTTATTAGTGGCAAAGAATGGATCCAAGGCCTTTTACTTGATGGCTTAAACCATATTTATTGCAGTCATCCATCTGGGCAACCTGAATACCGGGCCTACGGGTGTCGGCAATTTTGCACTTAATGGTGACGTTACATAACTAATGAAGGTAGTTACGTATAGTAATGAGAATCGATTCTCTTTAACACGCTGTCTGCACGATAGACGGGCTGGTAGTTCAGCTTGGTATGAACGTTCGATTCGCAATCGAAAGGTCGCGGGTTCAAATCCCGCCCAGTCCACTAACTACACGGGTTCATATACTTGGATTATATAATATGTCTGAAGAATCAAAGGAGGAATTGTAAGTAGGAAATGCCAGTCAGACTGTCGACTACAGTATCAAAAATTAATTCGCTTCCTAATTTGACCAATGCCAATTTGCTAACAGAATTTTATCAATACATGAAAAATAATGGTTCTTCAGAAAGCCATATGAACAATAGCCTCAAGACAAACATGGCATTTGCGACTTTTATCGGTTCAGATACTACTTTCTACGATATCCAGAGGAAAGAACAGATTGTTGATTTTTTAGATACAAAAATAAAAAGTAAAGAAGAGGACCCTGATAGAAAATGTATTACTACATGGAATGATTACTTAAACGATATTAAGTACTTTTTTAGATGGTTATACAACACAAAGATAAGAAAAAAAGGTGAGAGCGACGAATCTTCTTCAGATTGGGAGACTCCCACCTATGCTTCAATTAAGGAGAAAAAAACCAAAAGAATAAGTCCATATCTAGAGACAGAGCTATGGGAACTTGAGGAACTTTTACTTGTAATCAAGTATGAGTCATTTAAACGCAATAAGGCTGCTTTAGCGTTATTCTGGGACCTTGATGCGAGAAACCACGAAGTAACTTTATTGAAAATAAAACATGTACGCTTGAAAGAACGTTACGGGGAAGGAGAAATCCCTTATCAAGCGAAAACTGGTTCTGGTCCAATCCTTCTTACGGTTTCCTTTCCATTTGTTCGTGATTGGTTAAATGAGCACCCTTTTAGGAATGAGCCTGATGCAAGACTAATCTGTAACCTCCTTACAGGAGCTCCTGTAAAGCCTGAAGCTATGTGGACTATGATGAAACAGCTAAAAAATAGGATTATTCGAATGGTTGAGAAGGGGACTATAACTAATGATGAAGAAAAGCAAAAGCTGGAGTATCTTTTAAAGTCAAAAAAATGGAATCCATATTGTCTTCGCCACTCGGCTATTACTTCTGATTCCGATTTTCTTCCAGAATACGCATTAAAGAAAAAAGTCAGGTGGTCTATGAATTCAAAGCAAGGCTCTAGATATATCAAAAAAAGAATGGGAAGTGATTTGAAAAGGCAGATTCTTGTTCACAATGGAATTATCTCTGATAGTGAAATGCAAAAGAGGCCAGCAGTACTTACATGCTCTCGCTGTATGTTAGTTAACGCAATAGAGACCAAATACTGCTCCAAGTGCAGCTATCCTTTGGTCCCAGCCGCTTTTGAAGAAATAAAGGAAGAAGAGAATAGAAAAATTAAAGGTATTGAGGAAAAACACCAACAAGATATGAAAACTATGCGTGAAGAAATGTATCAACAACTTAACAAGATTATGTCAATGATACAGAAAAACTCTCAATTAGCATATATCAAGCCAGAAGCATTGACAAGTAAGACGATACAGCAATAAGAGAGCACATTGGCATTCGTTACACTAGAATTTTCACCACCAACAGCCTAATCGGCCATTGTCTTCTCATAGTTCTTTACAAGGGTAAGCAACTTTCTCAAATCGTCACCTTCTTTAACATCTAACCCCAACAATTCCTTTTCCTTATATACCAAATGCCTTATCTCTTTATCAATATTCCACAGGGAATCTATTACGGCATCAATTTCTTGTTTCATTCCGACTTTTTCATATATCGGACCCAGACCATACAAAGAGATAGCTAAAGTAACATCATCATAATAGCCAGAAGAAGATACTGACCTATTCACCATCCACCAAAAATGGCACATATTCTTTCAAGTCTAATCTCTTAACCTAATCCTAGTTGCGCCTAATTATAAGAAAAATCCTCAGGGTCTTGCAGAAACAGATCCTTCTTGCTTACTCAATACCTCTAACAACTTCTGTCCAAGTACAGAACCTGAACGGTTTTGTTGACCAGTAATTAATCTGCCATCACTACTCACAACCACAAATGGCTTATTAGGACCACCATATTTAAAGATGGCACCTCTCTTTGGCATCTCTTCATTACCAAAACCAGTAACAGTCATGCCTTCTATAAAATTCTTCCCATTAGATAACTTTAACATTAAGAAGTGCAGATCCACCTGCACATATACTAGATACGAGTTTTCCAGACTCCCACATTGATCTTATGGCTTTATGTATGTCAGTATATACATAGAAGTCATAGTCCACTGAGTCGTCCCTTTAATATTTCATTTGTCTTGATTTCTCCTTCTTTAATTTTTTTGATTACTTCTGGCGAAAAGTCTGCATTTTCATACATATAGGGAAATGGCTCATCACGTGCTATGTAAAAGATATCTTTTATTTCGGCGCCTAGTTCTTGCTTGTATTTTTTTATACTTGTGGCGGTTTTTTTAAGCTGTTGTTTGTCTATATTTATTCGATCTACATTATCTTCTAATAACTTCCTAGACTTGCGTCGACTGCCACACCTATCCTACATCCTTTAGCCTCGGCTTCTTAGCCGTTAGAATATCAACGAGAGATCTGCTTCTTAGCCATAACCTGAGATCTAATTGATGCCAAGGATTGATCAACTTGATATACTGCTAATTTCTCTCTTCCAAAAATCTCAAACTTTTGAAGAATT
>DASTUU010000087.1:0-4715 GCA_035759485.1 Nitrososphaeraceae archaeon | reverse complement strand
CTGCTCTTGTCCCATCTACTGCTCTTGTCCAATCTATGTGAGTCAGTAGAGGTCAAATAGATCCAAATTTATATTGATATCATAATACTGCATTAGTAAGTTAATGAATAAAAATAGTAAGATGAACGCCCAAGATCTATACAAAAAGGATAATTGGTTTAGAGATCCTTATGGAAGATATGTTATGTTCAGAGGCGTGAACTTTGGTAGTAGAAGCAAGCTCCCTCCATACCTTCCGATTTCACCACTCAAAGCTAAAATGATATCTCCGTATGAACTTAGAAAGGAGATTGAGGCTGTAGCCAAGGAGCTTGATCTAATGAAAGAATCTGGTTTTAATGTGATCAGGTTACTTTTATCTTGGAAGGCCCTAGAGCCAAGGCCTAATCATGACCTTGACCAGATTCTACCAGAGGGAGAAGAATATCTGAAACTCGTACAACAAATTATTGATGAGCTGTATGCACGTAATCTCTTGATTTTGATTGATTTCCATCAGGATATAGCCCATGAGGTCTGTGGTGGAGACGGATTTCCTGATTGGGCTTTAGCGATAAACAAAGAAGTCAAGAGCCCAGATAAGCCTGCTAGAAATAACAAGCTTTGGGCTGCATCATATCAACTTAACAAGCTTGTCAAGAACACGTTATATTCATTTTTTCATAATGACTTGACAAATGAGGAAGCACATCTTGCTAACTATCCAGTAAGGACTCACCTTGAAAAAACTATAGGACAGACCGTCAGATTCTTCAAAAGCCTGAACGGAGGAGCAGGCCATCCAGCTATATTAGGTGTTGATGTGTTTAATGAACCCCATCCTGTAGGGATCGATAAGCGCGAGTTCGAGTTACAGTTGCTTAAAGAATTCTATCTAAATACCTTGCATGAAATAAGGAAGTATGACGATAAAATTTTCGTATTTGTTCAACCACGTGTTGATTGGACAGCATTTTCTTCTGAAGAGATGAACAAGCACCTGACTGGATGGGATAAGGTTGAGAAGTTCGATTTAAGAAGGTTTCTGCGTATCGGTGACATGGAGATGGTACGCTCGCCACTAGATAAGGGAACCTATACAAAAAAAGGACTCATGGATGCTCCCAAGGAGATAAATACGTACTTACCAGGAAGATCTGAGTGGCCTGCCGAGTTCCTGGAAAGAGGGGTGTTTTCATTTCATTACTATGACACTCGTGCTATAATGTCATCTATTGCTATGATTCCTGATAATATATCTAGCTACAAGCAGGATTGGCCTGATGTCTTTGAGAAAATTGTTACTGCTGGGTATGAGAGAGATTTAATTCCGTTTCTTACTGAGTTTGGTGGAACTCATGAATCAGAGGCAATTGGGCCATATATTAACCTACAATACATTCAGGTTGAATCTCAGCTATTAAATTCAACCTATTGGAACTATGACCTTTATCATACCAAGGAAGGAAAAGATAACTGGAATCTTGAGAATTTTTCAATACTAGGTCCTCAAAGAAAGCCAAGGCATTTAGACCTTGTAATGAGACCTTATCCTATGCTAAGCTCTGCCAAACCAACATTTCTTTCATTTGATGCTAAACATAAACACTTTGTACTGATTCTAGAAGGGAGAATAGTAGGAGAAGACGCATCTACAGTGATTTACGTTCCACGAAATACTCACTATCCTGGGGGATTTTATTTGTGGTCGACAACACCAAACAAAGAATCTATAGAATGGGATGCAGAAGACCAGTTATTATACTGGAACCCATCCACTGACCATAATCTCAATGCTCTGGTAATCGCAGGAAGAGAGGATATACAGGCTAATAATCTTCCCAAGGAGATAAGAGATCCTTTTTCTTATATGACTTCTTTGGGACGCATTGGATAAAAAGTCTCAATTCTTGCAGTCCATTGTGGCGTACAGGAATGCCCACATTTATCTTCCAGTTGGAGCGCTCTTGTCGTCATACCAGTCTATCTTAGTATCTCTGAATCTTAAATACAGCTTACACTTTAACCAGTCAACCAGTTAAACAGATAGTATTTTTTCAGGTTAGTCTTTTAAACAATTAGAGAGCTACAGTGATTTAAATTCTGGTAGAGGTTGTGCATAATTATCTAGCTAAATTGTATTTTTTACAATAACGTTTGAAAGATGATTTTATCTGTTTTAGTATATTCTTTTTTGCCCTAGCTATTTACCTTCTAGAAATCTCTTTAAATCTTTAAACCTATTTCTGATTGTGACTTCTGTTACTCCTGATGCAGCTGCAATCTCTTTTTGTGGTATTTTTTCCTCATTTCTTAAAGAAGATGCATACAACACTGTTGCTGCTAAACCCATAGGCTCTTTTCCTGCACTTATTTCTTTGATAACAACCTCTTCCATTATGCTTAAAGCCTGCTGTTTTGTTTTTTCTTTTATACCGAGTTTATTTGCGACTCTAGCAATACACTTCATTGGACTTACTACTGGTGTTCTAATACCAAGTTCAAATACAAGTGTTCTATAACTTCTTGCAATGTCTTTACGGTTCACATTACTCTTTTCAGCAATATCCTTGATTGTTCTAGGGGTTTCCATTTCCCTACATGCACTATATAGTGAAGCTGCTAACATACTATCAATAGTTCTACCCTTTACAAGTCCTCTTTCCTGAACCTTTCTGTATGTATAGGCTGCCTTTTCTACTATAGTATCTGATAAGCCTAGTTTTTCCTTTAGTCTATCGAGTTGCCCGAAAGCCTTCATAAAATTTCTATCTCCAGACTTATGAAAGAGAGTTCTATGATCCCATGTTCTTAGTCTTTCTATCTTAGAACGCATGGCTATATCGATTATCTGTCCACTAGCATCTTTGTTCTCTCTTCCAATAATTGTGGATAGCCCCATATCATGTAGAGCCAAAGAAAAAGGAGTCCCTGTTCTTGCTCTCCTGTCTGCTTCCTCAAGTGTAGATGCACGTCGTTCCTGATGACTAGTATCTTCTAACTTCTCAGAGATTACTGTGCCGCAGTTACTACAGACTATTTCTCCATATTCAGGATCTGTGACAGCCATATTATCCTTATTGCATGTAGAACATGTTGTAACTGCAATTGTCTTTTTATCCTTGATTTCCTGTTCCATTATCATTTTAAAACTATTAACTAACTAAACGTAAGATCTCCCACAGTAGCAGTGGTATTCTATATGCGATAACTGCAGTTAGATAGTTTCCTTGCAATAGTACTGGTTATTCTTGCAACATAGAGATCAATACCTAGAAATTCAGCCAACTTCGAGAATAGCATACTTGATAGCTCTTCGAATGTATATCTATATTTTATAAGTATTTCCTTTAAACCATCTGATATATCAAGAGAATTAATAATTCTATTATTAGGATAAATATAGTCATCGTTACCACCTTTAGTAAAGTGGTTTGTCTTATTTTTCCTAGTGTGAGGAAGTAAAGATGAAGAAAAATAAGCAGAGACATTTTGTGAACTGTCTTCTCTATAATAAGTTGACAGCATGTTGTTCTACTGGCGACATAATATTTAAAACTGTCCGAATCTTTAAATAAGAATTAGATAAATGCCGTCGTTTCTTTAGAACTTTTCTATATAATATCAAATTGTACATCGGTTTTTATTAATATTGAATGCACACACATACTGGCATCGTATTACATCGTAAATTTGGTGGAAGATGCAAACTTTATCTTATCCCCCAACAAGGTATTGTGTCCTAGTTGTGGAATGCCGCTTAATAACTCCTATTGAGAGTGCTTATAAATAAACTAACAGAGTTAAGATAAGGAAAAGAAAACCGATTAAAGCCAGTATTGTTCGTAGGCGGATACAGCACATGCCCCAAGATAAGGGTGTCTACCCGAGTTGAGCATTTCGTTCAAGTAGGTCTCGCCATATCTTCTCTTCATCCTCTACCATGGCCTAGTCGAGTTTTTCCACTGGGTCCACAAATGAACCCTCTACCCGAAGTTTATAAGGTCGTCATTATTTTTCTTGTGGTTATTTTTCCTTATACGCTTGCATCAGAGCTGTGATGTCGAGCTTACGCATTTGAAGCAATGCCTTCATGACTCTATCTGATTTTTTAGTGTCTTTGTCTTGCAGCATCTTTTCCAAAAGAATGGGAGTAATTTGCCACGAAACTCCATATTTATCCTTAAGCCAACCGCATTGCTGCGCCTGTTCGTCGCCGCCCTCGGAAAGCTTCTCCCAATAATAGTCCACCTCTTTTTGTGTCTCACAGCGTACTTGGAACGAAATAGCTTCGTTGAATTTAAAAATCGGACCACCGTTGAGGGCGACAAATTTTTCCCCTTCGATTTCGAAATCCACGGTCAACACCGATCCCGCCTCCCCTCCGTGAATCTCGTATCCTTCCTTTCCATAACGGGTAACGTTACCAATCTTTGAGTCCTTAAAAATGGAGACGTAAAACTTCGCTGCCTCCTCAGCTTTACCATCGAACCACAAGCAGGGGGTAATTTTTTGCATATAGGTAGCAGTACATAAAGTGTAGTTTATAAATATACAAGGGATCAAAAGTATAGCTGTCAATACACTACGATGACTGTTGATACGATGAGACAGTGCTTTCTTATGGCTGGTTAGCCAACGCTCTATAGATTTATGGATTTAAGGTCGTCAAAATAAAGGTGACCGATTAGAACATAAAGAGCACTTTATCCTATTATTATGAAATGGAAGTCTAC